>JBOHED010000096.1:0-3078 GCA_050700915.1 Actinopolymorphaceae bacterium
CGAAGAACAGCGGCATCGTGATCGCCTGCCCGATCCCCATCAGCCGGTCCCGGTTGAGGACCAGCCCGGCGATCGTGAGGGACAGGCAGGAGAAGAACGCCGCACCGAGGACGAGGGCGACGAATGCACCGATGATCCGCAGCGGGTTGGGCGTGAGCGTCACCCCGAGTAGGAGGGCGAGGAGCAGCACGATGACACCCTGCACCGAGGCGCGAACGCCGGCCGCGAAAGCCTTGCCCGTGACCAAGGCGGCTCTCGGCGTTGGAGTCACGAGCAGCTTCGCAAGCACACCGGCGTCGCGTTCCCAGATGATCTGGATGCCGTAGAAGATCGCGATGAACAACGCCGACTGAGCGAGGATCCCGGGCGCGAGGTAGTCGAGGTAGGGCACGTCGCCGGTGGGGATGATCCGCAGCTGGCTGAACGTCGTACCGAAGATCGTGAGCCACAACGCCGGTTGGATCACCCGGGTGACCAACTCCGTGCGGTCGTGGCGGAGCTTCTGCAGTTCCAACAGGCACAGGGTCGCGACCCGGCTGGGCAGCCGCCAGCCGAGCGAGCGCCCGGCGATGCGTACCTCAGCCGAGTCGGCGGGCGGTGCGGCGGGTGCTGCGTACGGCACGGAACTCCCCTTCCGCGTTGTCGTTGTCGGCGAACGTGTCGCCGGCGTGGTAGCGGAACACGTCCTCGAGCGACGCCTGCGGGCCGAGAGCGGCCTTCAGCTCGGCCGGCGCCCCGACGGCACGGAGCCTGCCCAGGTCCATGAGGCCGACCCGGTCGCACATCTGGTCGGCCTCGTCCATGTAGTGCGTGGTGACGAGGACGGTCATGCCGGTGTCGGCGCGGAGTTCTGCCACGCGCTCCCACACCGTGCCCCGGGCGATCGGATCGAGCCCGATGGTCGGCTCGTCGAGCACCAGGAGCTGCGGCCGGTTGATCAGTGCCTGGGCAAGTTCCAGTCGGCGGATCATGCCTCCGGAGTACGTACCTGCCAGGCGGTCCGCCGCGTCCTGCAGGCCCATGACCTCCAGCGACTCGTCGACCTGCCGGCGTCGGTCGCGGCGCGGGACGTCGAAGAGCCGGGCGAACAGCATGACGTTCTCGCGGCCGGTGAGCGCGGCGTCGGCGGACAGTTGCTGGGGTACATAGCCGAGGAGCCGACGGATGGCGATCTTTCGGCGGCGTACGTCGTAACCGAAGACACTGGCCTCGCCCTCCTGCACCGGAAGCAGTGTGGTGAGGACGCGGAGCGTCGTGGTCTTGCCGGCACCGTTGGGGCCGAGCAGGCCGAACACCTCGCCCCTGCGTACGTCCAGGTCGAGGTCGGCGACGGCGACATGCTCCTTGAAGCGGTAGGTGAGGCCGCGGATGACCACCGCGAATGCGCCGTTCTCGTTGTCGGTGTACGCGGCACCGGCGGTGCGGGTTTCGTCGGTCACCGGCTACCCCCAGGGGTTTCCGTGGAGTCGAGGAGAGGGCGGTCACCGGGGCGTTTCGTGGCCGCCTCAAGGTGGTTGGTGAGGGCGGCGAGAGCGGGTACGACGTCGGTGAGGACGCCGCGTTGCTCGGCCGGCAGCGCCCGCAATCCTGCCGCGACGGCGTGGGCGCGGCGGTCGCGCCAGGCGCCGATCCGTCGCTCGGCGGTCGCCGTGAGGTGTAGCCGGGCCACCCGGCGATCTGAAGCGTCGGCGTCCCTGCGCAGCAATCCGGCCGCGGAGAGATGGCGGACCAGCGTGCTCACCGTGTTGGGGGCAACGCGCAGCGTGGCAGCGGCGGTAGTCACCGAGATGCCCGGTTCGCGGCGGACAAGGCGCAGCAACTCGGCCTGGGCGCCGGTCAACGGTCCGAACGGCCAGTCGGGTCCGCAGCGCAACAAACCGCGTCGGAGAGCGCCGATCCCGCGGAGGAGCCCTTCGGCGAGCGTCAACTCGGCTTCGTCGTCGGACGGCGGGGCCGGCGCTGTCGAGGCGTCCGCTGCCGCGGACTCCCGGAGGGGACTGTCCTCGATCGCCTCCTGGACCGGTGCCCCGTCGGGTACGGATGACACCACCTTCGAAGAATAGCTCTGTCACAGAGGTATTGCGAGAGAGTCCGCCGTCGCCTTCGCGCAACGGCCGCGTTGGATGAAGGGACCCTTCACGCGAACCTAGTGCTGCAGGGCGCCCCTCATACGAAGGCCCGTTGGCGCAGGGCGCCCCTCACGCGAAGTGAAGAGGCTCAGCTGGGATTCAGCGGGCGTCGAGGGCGAGGCGCACCGCGAGGCCGCCGAAGATCGCGGCCGAAGCGCGGTCGAGCCACCGCCGGACGCCCGTACGCCGCAGCACCTGCTCGGACAGCGCACCGGCCGCCACTCCCGCCGACGCGTCGACGGCCAGCCCGACCACGATGAACGTCGCACCCAGCACCAGGAACTGTGTCGTCGCCGGCCAACTACCCGTACCGGTCGTGAGGAACTGCGGGAAGAACGCAAGATAGAACAGGATCACCTTCGGGTTCGCGAGGTTGGTCAACACCGCCATCGCGTAGACCCTGGACACCGACCGGGGCCGCTCGACCGTCGGCGTGGTGACGACCTGGTGTGTACGACTGGAGCGCCACGTGGTCACCGCGAGGTAGAGGAGGAACGCCGCGCCCGCGATGCGTACTCCCTCCAGCAGGGCCGGTGCCGCCTGCATCAACGCGCCGAGTCCCAGCGCGGCCGCCACCGTGTGGCACGCCAGCCCGGTCGACATGCCAAGCGCCGCGACCACACCGGCCCGGCGTCCGCCGCTGATGGCGTTGGCGACGATGAAGAGCATGTCGGGACCGGGAGCCAGGCTGACGAGGGCGACGGCAACGACGAATCCGATGAGCAGCGCATGGTTCATGCGCCCATCCTCTCCGACCGCCCGCACAACCCGACTGCCCGCACAACCTGGCGTTCCGCGACTTCCTGCGTACGCATCCAGACGCCGTCGCGGAATATGCCGCCGCCAACCAAGCGGCCATCCGGCCGGAGAGCCGACTGCGGGCGTACTCGGCGGCCAAGGCCCGGACCGTGCGGGAACTCCTCGAGCGCACGGCGATGGTCGCCCGACG
>JBOHED010000097.1:0-4815 GCA_050700915.1 Actinopolymorphaceae bacterium
GTCGCCGACCTGGTGGCCCGCGGCCGGTACGCACACCAGCGGCTCCTGCGGCAATGGTCCAAGGAGGACGAGGCGAAGGTCGTCGAGGCGATGGCGCTGACCGAGACGCTCGACCTGTCCGACCGGCTCGTCGACGAGTTGTCCGGCGGGCAGCGGCAGCGGGTCTGGCTCGCGATGGTGCTCGCGCAGCAGACGCCGCTGGTGTTGCTGGACGAGCCGACCACGTTCCTCGACATCGCCCACCAACTCGAGATGCTCGACCTGTGCGCCGATCTGCACGAGACGCAGGGGCGGACGGTCGTCGCCGTACTCCACGATCTCAACCAGGCCTGCCGTTACGGCGACCACCTGATCGCGATGAAGGACGGGCGGATCGTCGCCGAGGGCGACCCGCGTCGGGTCGTGACCGCTGACCTGGTGCGCGAGGTGTTCGGCCTGGCCTGCCAGGTCATCGACGATCCGGAGACGGGGACCCCGCTCGTCATCCCCGCCCATCGCGAACGGCGTAAGAAGGAACGTACGAAGGAGTCGGTCGGCCCACCGTGAGTGTCGAGGTTCGCCCACGCGGCGGTGACCTCAGGGCAGAGCCGTCACGAGCACGATCACGATCGCCAGTGCGGTGTCGAGCACCATGCAGAACTCTGCCATGGAACGGGTGACGACCCGGTTGGTCCGATAGTGATGGGCGTCCCAGGCCGTGTGTCCGAGGAGGCCGGCCGCGACGAGGTATCCACCGAACTCTGCGTTGATGAGCATCGCGACCATCGCCGCCACGCCGAAGCCCAGCAGGGCAATGCTCTGCAAGGGCAGCCCGTACGCGGGTCGGATCGCTCCGCGCACCAGTCCGAAGATCGCCAGGGCGACACCACCGCCGAGCAGGATCCAAGTGGCGTCGAGCCGATCGTCGATGAGTCTCGCCAGGGTGATGACGACGACGGTGGCGAAGAACATCGGCCATGCCGCGGCCTGCTTCCGCAATGCCGCGGCGCCGAGGTAGACCACCGCGGACGCGGCCAGCACGGGTGCCAGGTCGACACCGGCCGCCAGGTCGAAGGCGACCAGGGCGGCGAAGCCGACTCCCGCCAGGGTGGGCCAGCGGGGGCGCAGCGCGCCACGGGCATGGGAGTCCGGTGGTGCCGTGTGCTTGGTCTCGGTCATCGTGGTCCCCTTGTTCGAGCGGCGTTCTGCATACCGTACGGGGGTATCGTTACCGGCGCAAGCGGTCCCTGGATACGGCGCGGACCGACCACCTCAGTGGTGGGCCAGCTCGGTGGCAGCCAGCTCAGTGGGTGCCAGGTCGGTGGCGGGCCAGCGCGCTGGCGAATCTGCGAAGCGCCAGCGCGAAGAACGGGTGCGACGCCCGGGCGATCAGGGTCGGCATGCCTGGGACTCGACGAAGCAGCGGTCCCGGATCGAGGTCTTCACGCCACGTCACCCGGCACTGGTCCTGCCCAAGCGGCGCGACCACGAACGTGCCGGTGCCGCGGAGCCACCGTCCTTCGTGGCGCATGACGCATCGCCGCGGTGGTTCCCAGTCGACGACGCGCATCGGGTCCGCCACGCGCGCGGGACCGAAGCCTGTCACCGCTTCGAGCCTGACGCCGACGCCCTCATGAGGGCCGGCCAGCCGGTGGACCGTTGTCGCCGGCATCCATTCGCCCTGGCGTTCCCAGTCGACGAGCAGTGACCATGCGCGCTCCGCCGGAGCGGCAACCTCGCGATGCACCTCGATGATCACATCAGCCACCTTCTCACCAGTGGGCAACCGGCGCGGACGGTTCAGATCCGGCCCGGCGACAAGCCTTGTCGAAGATAGTTACCTCTGCTTGTCTCGTGTCGTCAGGAATTTTCGCCGGCGTCGTCGAGGAGTGCCCGTGGAGATCACGCGTCGCAGCCTGCTGTCCCTCCTGCCCGCCACTCGCCTGCTGACGATGGCCACGCCACGGCATGCGAGCGCCGCCGCCACCATCTCCGCCACTGAGTCCGCCCCAGGTGGAACCGTGACCGACATGACGCGGCTGGTGGACAACACCCACGCCATCTTCGCCGGGACCCTCGAGTCGAACGCCCGACCCGAGGTCGCCGCCAAGCTGGCCGGCATCGACCAGACCGCACGTGCCCACCTCACCGCGATGGACGGGGCCGGTGCCGGCGAGCTGTTCGCCGGTCTGCCGCTCGGCACCAGCGACCCGAATCTCAACGCGTCGTACCAACATCTCTACGACATCGCCCTCGCCACCACTGCACCCGCCAGCGGATCCGACCTCGAAGACAACCTCGACGTCCAGCGCAGGGTGATCGACGGCCTGGTCTGGCTGCACGACATCTACTACGGCGACCAGGCGCAGGGCTACTACGGCAACTGGTTCACCTGGGAGATCGGCATCTCCACCCACGCCAGCAAGACACTGGTGCTGCTCGCCGACCAGGTGCAGGCGTACCGGCCCGGGCTCGTGCAGACCTACGTCGCCGCCATGGACGCCTACCTCCGCAAGGGCAGGGACGGCGACGTCGACCTCGACTCGCGCTTCCACACCGGCGCCAACCTGGCCGACATCACCACCAACCGGGTTCTGCAGGGAGCGCTGCTCGGTGACGACGCCCGGATCGCGAAGGCGCTCGCGGACCAGCTCACCGTGTTCGCCACCATCGATCCGTACGACCTGCAGCACGGTGTCACCGACGGCTACTACGCCGATGGTTCGTTCATCCAGCACCACTCGGTCGCCTACACCGGTTCCTACGGCCGCGGCCTGCTCACGCGGGTGGTGCAGACGATCAAGATCCTCGAGGGTACGACCTATGCCCGCGGTGACGAGCTCGTCGCAGTGGTGCAGGGCTGGGTCGGGGATGGGTTCGCGCCGCTGATCTTCGAGGGCTGGATGATGGAGGTCGTCAAGGGCCGAGCCGTGTCGCGGACGAGCACCGGTTATGCAGACGTACGCACGATTGTCGAGGCGATCGTCGACCTTGCGGACTACGTCGCCGGCGCGGACGCGGCCGCTCTCAAGGGCTACGTGAAGTTCATCGCGTCGACCTCGCCCACCCCGCTTGACCCGACGGGCTTCGTGTCACCGGTCAGCGTGGCCCGCTACGCCGACGTTCTCGGCGATTCCGGCATCACGCCCGCGGACCTCAACCCGGCGGCGCGAAGTGTCGCGTACAACGCGATGGACCGCAACGTCCACCGGCGACCTGGTTATGCCTTCGCGTTGGCGCGAAGCTCGGACCGGATCAGCAAGTACGAGTACATGAACGGCGAGAACCTCCTGCCGTGGTTCCAGGGCGACGGTGCCTACTACCTCTACCTGGCCGGACAGGACCAGACCCAGGCGTACGGCATCGACTACTTCACCACCGTGTCGCCGTACGCGCTGGCCGGCGTCACCGCGCCGGTGGAGCAGCGGCGGACGATCCCCGAGCTGTACGGCACGCCGTACTACGACAATCCCGACCACCCGTTGAACTTCACGCCGTCGTCGGAGTCGCAGAACACCTACGTCTACTTCCCGCGCGGCACCAACCGGCACTCCGGCGGCGCGATTCTGGGTGCCTACGGTGTGGCCGGGATGGTGCAGTCCGAGGACGTGGCCTACGCGGCCAAGCAGGAAGGGCTCCTGCCGGAGGACTTCGTGGTCTATCAGAACGCAACGGCCACCAAGTCGTGGTTCATGCTGGACGACGAGATCGTCGTGCTGGCTGCAGGCGTCGGCGACCTGGCGGGTCGGGCGGTGACCACAAGTGTCGACGCGCGGATGGCGGCGCCTTCGGACCAGGTAGAGATCGTCGGTGCGCTGCGGGACGGCCGTCCCTGGTCTGGCCCGGGTGCGGGAACGCTGGCGTGGTTGCGCTACGCCAACGCGAGCGAAGGGACCGCGGTCGGGTACGTCTTCCTCCAGCCGCGGCAGGTGGCGGTCACGCTGGAGTCGGTGACCCGGAGCCGTCGGGTCGTGCGTACGTCGAATCCGGACACGCAGGTGACCCGGCAGGTCTTCGGGGTCTCGATCGACCAGCTGGCCGGTGCCGCGCCGTCGTCGTTGGCGTATGCCCTCGTGCCCAACGCGGCCGAAGACCAGCTGAGGTCGTACGCAAAGGGACCGTTGACGGTGCTGGCCAACAGCCGACGGGTGCAGGCCATCGCGCACACCGGGCTGGGTCTGGTCGCCGCGAACGTGTTGTCGAACCGGCGCCAGGAGGCCGCCGGTGTGAGCATCGACGGCCCGGCGTCGGTGATCCTTCAGGAACAGCCTGGTGGGCTCACGACGGTCGCCGCCTCGGACCCGACCATGCAGCGCGCGAAGGTGAGTGTCTTGCTCCGTGGTCGCCCACTGACGGTGGTGTCGGCCGACGACGGTGTGCGGGCGACACCTGTCGCCGACGGTACGCAAGTGGAGTTCACCACCGACCAGGCGTACGGCCGCAGCCTCGAGGTCACGCTCCGCCGCCAGAACCCGTGACGTCGTTCGTCGTCCCGTTCGCGGCCCGCGCCCGCAGGGCGGCCTTGTCGGGCTTGCCGCCGGGCAGCAGCGGGACGTCGGTGAGGACGGTGATCGTGGCCGGCACGCTGGCGGCCCCGAGCGCGGCGCGCACCGATGCGGACAGGTCGGCCAGATCTGGCGTCCGCCCGGCAGCGGGGACGACGAAGCCGTGCACCGCCTCGCCGGTGAGGTCGTCCGGCGCGCCGACCACGTACGCCTGGTCGACGTCAGGGTGGGCTGCGAGAACGCGTTCGATGGGTGCGGCATAACGGATCGACGCGTTGACCATGATCACGTCCCGCGCCCGCCCCGTCAGGTGGAGGAAGCCGTCGCCGTC
>JBOHED010000098.1:0-3198 GCA_050700915.1 Actinopolymorphaceae bacterium
ACCGGTCAGCGGAGGTCCTTGGCGACGGCGTGGCGTGGTTCGTACAACCCCAGCTCGCCACCGCCCGGCACCTTGATCGTCGTCAGGAGGCCCCAGCCCTCGTCGCTGATGCCGGTCGTGAACTCGACGCCCTTGCCACGCAGCTCGGCCACGGTTGCCTCGATGTCGTCGCACATGAGGTACAGCTCGTGCGTCGTCCGGAACTCCCCGCCGGCCTTCGCGGCCGGATGGATACCCAGCTCGCCTGGCGGCAGCGCGAAGATCAGCCAGCCGTCGCCGGAGTCGACGTGGGCGAACCCGAGGACGTCGCGGATGAAGTCGCGGGTCGCCGCGGCGTCGGGGGAGTGGAGAAGGACATGAGCTCCATTGATCATGGTGGCATCTTTCGCTAGGGCCTGGCCGCTGGACGGCAGTCGCTGGAATGCATGGGATGCCAGCATCCTCCCTCCTGCCGCGTGATGAGCAGGAACTACGCGAGGAATTCGTTCATCCGCTGCCAGGATGGACGGCGTGAAGGAGATCCGGTGTGTGCCCGAACGGCTCGACCGCTGGCTCACCGGCTTCGCCGAGCGGCACGGGGAGACGTCGTACACCGCGACACCGGACGAAGTGACCGTGACCGCCACCGACGGCGCGCGGGCGGAGTTTCGCGTACCGTTCCCGCCGCTCATGGTCGACGAGACCTTGCCGTACGCCGGCCTGGTCGAGCACGCCCGCCGCGACCGGGCGGTCGGCGTCGTGCTCGTCCGGATGGGTGGGTACGCGGCAGGCGTGTTCGAGGGTCGCCGCCTCGTGGCGTCGAAGGTCGGCGCGCGCCTGGTGCAGGGCCGGTCCGCCGCCGGTGGATGGTCGCAGCAGCGGTTCGCCCGGAGACGGGAGAAGCAGGCGAGGGAGGCGTTCGGCGCGGCCGCAGACGTCGTGGCGCGGGTCGTCGTTCCCCGTGCGGAGGCGGGCGAGCTCGACGCCGTGGTCGTCGGTGGTGACAAGCGGGCGGTCGAGCAGGTCCTCGAGGACTCCCGGCTGGCGGCGTTGCGGGCACTCGTCGTACCGCCGCATCTGCACGTGCCCGACCCACGCCTGGCGGTGTTGCGGCGTACACCTGAGGAGTTTCGCGCCGTCCACATCCGGCTCAGCGAACCCGAGCTGACTGTGCCGTCGACGTGACCCGCTGTCGAACCCGGGCACGTGAAAGGAACGGGCCGCCCGACGCCGCCCGCGGCGATGCCTAGGATGGCGGGCCGATTGTGCTGTCGAGCGCGGGGGAAGTACTGGTGGAACACGCATTCCAGGTAGATCTGCGTGGTGTCGTCGACCTGCTCAGTCACCATCTCTACGCAAGCCCACGGGTGTACGTACGGGAGTTGCTGCAGAACGCCGTCGACGCGATCACGGCCCGTCGCGGCTTCGATCCCGACGCGCCGGCAACGGTGTCGATCGAACCGCCGGACGTCACCGGCGACGGCACGTTGCGGGTCCACGACAGCGGGATCGGGTTGTCCGAGCCGGAGGTGCACGAACTGCTCGCCACCATCGGGCGCAGCTCCAAGCGGGACGACCTGGGATTCGCGCGGCACGAGTTCCTCGGTCAGTTCGGCATCGGTCTGCTGTCCTGTTTCCTGGTGGCCGACGAGGTACGCGTCCTGACCCGGGCGGCCCGCGGCGGCCCGACGGTGGAGTGGACCGGCCTCGCCGACGGTCGGTACCGCGTGGCGGCGGCAGCCCAGGAGCGGCCCGAACCCGGGACCACGGTGATCCTGGCGCCCAGACCCGGCATGGCGACCTGGCTTGCCGGCGACATGGTGAGCGACCTGGCCGTCCGGTACGGCGACGCGTTGCCGGTCGAGATCTCGGTCGCCGGCCGCCGGGTGAACTCCGGCGTCCTGCCTTGGGAGCACCGCCATTCCTCACCGGAGGCGCGGGCAGAGGCCCTGCGGGCCTACGCCGAGCGGACGTTCGGGTTCGCTCCCTTCGACGTGATCGAGCTGGCCGTGCCCGAGGCCGGCGTGACCGGGCTGGCGTTCGTCCTCCCGATGGCGGCCAACCCGGCCGCAAGGTCCGGTCACCGGGTGCACCTGCGCCGGATGCTGCTGGCCGACGGGGTGGACAAGCTGCTTCCGGAGTGGGCGTTCTTCGTGCGTTGCGTGGTGGACACCGCCGAGCTACGCCCCTCCGCCAGCCGCGAGGAGCTGTACGAGGACGACATGCTGGACGCCACCCGGGAGGCCCTCGGCGGGCAGCTGCGGGACTGGTTGGTCCGGCTGGCCGCCACCGCACCCGAACGACTCCAGCAGTTCCTGGCCGTGAACCATCTCGGCGCCAAGGCGCTGGCGCTGCACGACGTCGAGATGCTGCGGATCGTGGACCAGTGGTGGCCGATGGAGACCGAGTCCGGTCCGATGACGCTGGCCGAGTTCCGCCGCCGGCGTTCGGTCGTGCGGTACACCGCGACCGCCACCGAGTTCCGCGAGCTGGCCGCGGTGGCCCGGGCGCAGGACTTCGGCCTGGTCAACGGTGGCTATGCGTACGACATCGAGATCATGCGCCGACTGCCGGTGCTGGATCCGACCGTCGAGGTGCGCCGGCTGGAGCCGACCGAACTGACCACCCAGTTCGAGCCGCCAGATCCGGCTGTTGTGGGCCGGATGGGCCCGTTCCTGGCGTTGGCGGCCGACACGCTGGGAGCGCTCGGCTGCGACGTGGCGCCGAGGTCCTTCGACCCGCCGACGCTGCCGGCTCTCTACCTGGTGAGCCGGGCGGCGGTGCAGGCCGAGGAGATGCGGGTGGCCCGGGCCTCGGCCGACGAGCTGTGGTCGGAGGTGCTGGGCTCGGTCGACGCCACCGGCGCGAAGGAGCGGCCGCAGCTGATGCTCAACCTGCGCAACCCGGTGGTCCGGCGCCTCGCCGAGGTCCCCGATGCCCAGCTGGCCGGCCTCGGCGTCCGCGCGCTCTACGGGCAGGCGCTGCTGTCCGGACACCATCCCCTGCGTCCGGAGGACAGTGCGCTGTTGAACCATTCGTTCCTCGGCATGCTCGAGTGGGCCATGGCTGCGGGAGCGGGCCGATGAGCCGGGGCGAGGAGGAGCTGCGCGCCATGCTCACGGAGGCTGCGCAGATGCGCCACGGCGAGGCACAGACCGCGCTGATGGAAGACGTGGTGCGCCACGCCGACGCCGAAGGTCTGCACCGGTTGGCCTTCAG
>JBOHED010000099.1:0-11040 GCA_050700915.1 Actinopolymorphaceae bacterium
CCGGAAGACCACCCCCACGTGGGGCGGCCTTCCGGCGCTTCTCTTGGCGGTCAACGCCTTCAGGTGCGCGCCGGTTCCATATCCCGACCGTGGACGGCGAGGGCATAGATGGCGATCAGGTCAACCGCGATCATGACGATCGACCAGATCGGGAATGCAGCCAACGTGAGGAAGTTTGCGATCAGAGCGATGGCGCAAAGCCCGATTCCGACGTACCTCCCCCAGGACTGTCCCCCGAACACCGCGAGACCGGTGCAGATGAGAAGAGCGGCGAGAGCGATGTGGATCCACGCCCAGGCCATGTAGTTGAACGCGACAGCGAGTCCGGTGCTACCGACGATGAAGTAGCCGGTGTTGACCAACGCGGTAAGGCCCCAGATCAGCTGGAACACACCCAGGACGACCAGGACTGAACCGGCATAGGTCAGCCAGCCGGCTCCGCCGGCGGCGCCCATCGGAGACCGTCGACGCTCGTCGGACCGACGTGCCTCCGGAACGCTGGGCCGCGCCTCCGTACCGCGTTGCTGCGCTTCGGCGCCACGCTGCCGCGCTTCGTTACCGCGTTGCTGCGCTTCGGTGCCACGCTGCTGGGCCGCGTCCTGCGCTTCTTGCTGCGCCGACCGGCCCGTATCGCGGCGTCCACCCATGTCTGTCATGGCCCAACCCCCTGATGTCTGCGCCCCCTTCGTCGTACGGAGGGCGTCCACACACCACGGTCCGCGTACTGCACGACAAGGGCGTCACCCATTCCGGGTGAAGTCAGGTCCATCCGTGTCGGGGACGGAAGCGTCGAAACCCGACGATGGTCACGCGTCGTGTGGGCGGCGAGCCCCCGTGGGCTGCCAGGCAGAAGGTCGGCCGGGTGACATGACGAACGTCCCCAGGATCGCAGGGACATCTGTGCGGGCGTGCCACCCCATCGGGGTGAATGCCAGAGGTCACAGCGATTCCCGCACGTCTTCCGACGATTCCCACCTGTCTTCCGACCTGGCCGGCGGCGTCGGCGCCGGGGCCATGATCATGCATCAGTTCTCCGCCTGCGGCCCTCGTGCGTGCGCGGGTCTACTCTCCGATGGAGACCCGGGTACGCCTGATGATCGTCCTTGCCGGCCTGCCGTGTCCCGAACCTGGCTTGCCGATCGTCGACGAAGCAGGTCAGTGGGTGGCGACCGTCGACCCCGGACCAGCTCGACCCGGCACGGGAGCCCCACCTGGCGCCGCGCGCGTCGCTCTGGCTGGCGGCGTGATTCCGGACGCGGGCCGGAGCGGAGTTACGGTTTGAGGCCCTTGCTGGTCAGCCATCTCGTGGGGTCGATCGCCGAGTCGAGGTTGCCACCGTGTGGGCGTACCTCGAGATGAACGTGTGGTCCGGTCGTGTTGCCGGTGGCGCCCACGTAGCCGATCACGGTGCCCGCCGCGACCGTGCCGCTCCGACGCCTGAAGCCGGACAGGTGTGCGTACAACGTCACCGTGCCGTCCCGGTGCCGGATCTTCGTCCGGTTCCCGTAGGCGCTCCCGTCCCAACCGGCCTCGATGATCGTTCCAGCGGCGACTGCTCTTACCGGCGTACCGACGCGGGCGGCAAAGTCGAGGCCGTGGTGGAAGGATGACCAGTTGTCTCCGTTCTGCCCGAACCGTCCGGTGAGGTGGTACGTCTGGACCGGTAGTACCCAAAGGGCAGGCTTGGGCCGGTTCCTCGCCGCACGGACGGCGGCGTGCCTGCGCGCGGTGTACTGAATTCCCGCTCTGCCAGCCGCGCCGCGGATTTGTGTCGTTGGTCGAGATGCATTCCGCGCCAACCATGACGGCGACGCGACCACTGGATTCCCCGACGAGGACGTGTGTGCACGACGTGCAGGCGCCAGGCTTGTCGGAGGTGCGGCACCAATGCTGGGTAGTGGTTCGGCACCCATCGTGCGCGGAACCGGAGCCGGCAGTGTCCCCACCGCCACAGCGGTTCCGGTCACGGCGATTCCCAGGAGGAATGTCGTCGCTACGGCGCAGGCCGCATAGCTACGGCCACGTTGTTTCCCGGCCGGCACTCTCCGCCGACGTCGCAAACAATGCACGATTGTCATCCTCGATTTCGACGGATGAGTCACGCCTTCCCGGAAATCGGCGGCGCATATTCTGGCCTCACAACTTCAAGAATTCACCGCCGCGAGGACCGAAAAACGCCAGGTAAGGTGAGTGTTCTCTTCGGGCCAATTGGTGATGCGGTCGGATCAAATTGTCGCCACCGGTGACGGCGATAGCGACTTTTATTTGTTGACCTGGTCCGTTCGACTTCGTTGTACAGAATCTCGGCGCGGTGGAGGGGATGACGACTCTGCCGCGATTCAAGGCGATGAACCGAGCCTTGGCGGTGGCCAGGCGTGGCCACGGGTGACCGGCTTGTGCCGAGCGCGTCGCGAAGGCTTACCGAAGGGGGTGACGCTCTCTAGTCTTCCGGTGGACCTACGAGTTCGCTCCGAGCCGGCGCAGCGAGAGGGACGACCATGCCCACAAGACCGTGCACGACCCGGTTGTTGCCGCTCGCACTCCCCGCGGCCCTCCTGCTCGCCGCGGCCATGGTCGGAGTTCCCACCGGACCCGTGGCGAACGCCCACTCCGCGCCCGCAGCCGCACCGGACGCACCGGGCAGCGCCGTGACCATACGCATCGACCCGTCGTACCAGCAGCCGGAGTTCGAAGGGTGGGGCACCAGCCTGGTGTGGTTCGCCAACATCACCGGCGGCTACCCGGACGAGATCAGGAACAAGCTCGTCGACATGCTCTTCGCCGAGGAGGGCCTCCGGCTCAACATCGCCCGCTACAACGTCGGCGGCGGCAACGCGCCGGACGTCCGCGACGACTACATGAAGGTCGGCGCCACGATGCCCGCCTTCTGGAAGGCGCCGCCGGGTACGACACACGAGGATGTCGACTGGTGGGACGCCGCCAACCCCGACCACTGGAACTTCGACGCCGACGTCAACCAGCGTTGGTGGATCGACCGGATCAAGGACAGGGTGGACCGCTGGGAGGCGTTCAGCAACTCACCACCGTACTTCCAGACCGTCAGCGGCTACGTCTCCGGTGGCTTCGACTCGAGTGCGGACCAGATCCGCGCGGACCGGGTGGACGAGTTCGCTACCTATCTGACGCGCGTCGTCGGACACATCGAGCAGGAGCACGGCATCGCGTTCGACACGATCGACCCGCTCAACGAGCCGAACACGCCTTACTGGGGCACGCAACTCGGTCCGGACGGTCAGCCCACCGGGGGTCGGCAGGAGGGCGCGCACGCGGGTCCGGAGCTCCAGCAGGAGGTGGTCAAGGCCTTGCGGCGGGCGCTCGACACCGCGGACACCGGCGCGGTCGTCGCCGCGATGGACGAGACCAACCCGGGCACGTTCACGACGAACTGGAACGCCTACGACGCCGACGCCCGCGCCGCCGTCGACCAGTTGAACGTGCACACCTACGGGACGGGACAGCGCACCAGTGCGCGCGACATCGCCAAAGGTGCGGGCAAGAAGCTGTGGATGAGCGAGGTCGAGGGTTCCTGGGGCAACGGGACCAGCTACACCAGCATGGAACCCGGCCTCGGGATAGCGACCAGGATCGTCGACGACCTGCGTGAGCTCGAACCGTCGGCTTGGGTGCTCTGGCAGCCGATCGAGGACGCGATCCCGCAGCAGGCGGGTGGCGGTAACTGGGGGAGCATCCACATCCCGTTCGACTGCACAGCCGAGGACACACTCGAGACCTGTCCCATCCAGCCCAACACGAAGTACGACACGATCCGCAACTTCACCCACCACATCCGCCCGGGCGACCACCTGGTGAAGGTCGACGACCCGTCGAGTGTCGCCGCGGTGAAGGCGTCCGGTCGCGGGGCGTCCGTCGTCCATGTCAACAACACCGCGGAGCTGCGCGAGGTGACGCTGGACCTGTCGCGGTTCAAGACCGTCGACACCGATGCCAGCGTGACGCCGATCGTGTCCAGCGCCGACGGTGGGCTCGTCACGCAGGACCCGATCCGGGTGAAGGACGGCTCGGCGTCGTTCGTCGTACCCGCGAAGTCGGTCACCACGTTCGCCGTCGACGGGGTGAGCGGTGTGGCGAAGGAGGCGGCGTACCTCCAGCCGGGTCACGTGTACCGGTTCCAGGGTGTGCAGAGCGGCCGGTCGCTCGCGCCGTCGGAGGACCAGAGTGGCGTGGTCATACGTACGAACGACGCCGACGAGACCGGCCAGCTGTGGACTGTACGGAAGCTGACCGGCGGGACCACAAACCGCGAGCGATATGCAATCGACAATGCTGGTAACGACAGACGCCTTGCGGTGCAGGGCAACGCCGCCGTGCTGGTGGAGGTGTCGCCCGGCGATGCCGAAGTGGCCGAGACGGCACAGTGGATCCTGTCGACGACCGGCGACGGCACCTGGACGTTCGTCAACGCCGCCACCGGCCGGCTGATCGACGTACCGGGACAGGCGACGGACGACGGCAGCCCGGTGTCGACCTACACCCCCACGTCTGGGGCGAACCAGCGGTGGGCCGTCGTCGACGAGACCGCCCAGGGGACCGAGACCGTGGAGACGTACACGGTTCCGGGTAGGGCTCCGACGCTGCCCGACGTCGTGACACCGGTCTATCCCGACGGCGCGCGCGGCACGCTGCCCGTCGCGTGGACGATGCCGCCCGACGGGCAGTGGCGCGAGCCGGGAACCGTACGCGTGAAGGGAACGGCGACGGATCCACTCGGCCGGCAACTGCCCGCGAAAGCCGTGGTCACCGTCGACACGTTCACGTCCACATGCCGGGGCGGGCCAAGACCTACGTCGGTGGCCGGCCCGACCTGCCCGCCACCGTGGTCGGCGTCGGCGAGCACGGTGGTCGGGCGCAGCTACCCGTGACCTGGGCCCCACCGCCGGACGGTGCGTACGACCGGGCCGGCGTGAAGACTCTGCCCGGTGTGGCGGAGGTGGTCGATGGCACGACCGTCGAGGCGACCGTCCGCGTGCAGGTCACCGAGCCCGTGCCGGCCAACGTCGCGCCCGACGAGAACGTGGCGGTCGGCGCGACGTTCACCGAGAGCGGCTACTCGCCCGAGCGGGTACGCAACGGCGACCGCACCGACAAGGCCTGGTCGAACTGGAAGCCCGGAACGAAGAACCCGGCGGACACGCTCACCTTCACACTTCCGGGACAGCGCGACCTGACCCGCGTCGTGACGTACTTCTACCGCGACGGAGACAACATCAGCTTCCCCGAGAGCCTGAAGCTGCAGGTGCAGCGGGCGGACGGCGGTTGGGTCGATGCCAGTGGCGACGTCCCGGTCGGCACGGAGGGTTCACCGGTCATCGACCTTCCGGTGCCGGCAGCCGCCGCCGCTGCGACAGGGGTGCGTGTCGTCATGAGCGCGCGGCCGGAGGGATACATGACCGTGAGCGAGATCGAGGTGTACGCCAAGGCGCCCGGCGTCTCGTCCGACGCCTCCGCCGCGTCGATCGAGGTCGACGGCGTCCCACTCGCCGAGTTCGACCCGGACAAGATGTCCTATGAGGTTTCCGGCGACCCGCGGACGAGCGCGGTCACCGCGACGCCGGCAGATCCGTACGCGACCGTGGTGATCCACCCGGACGAACGAACGGACCGGACGGTCCTCGTCACCGTGAAGGGTGAGGACGGTGCGCAGACCCGGGACTACCGCGTTACCTTCGCCCGGTGACTCAGATCCGCTCCGACCTGCGCGCGGCGGTTCGCTCACAGCGTGTTCGCTCTAGGCGTTCAAAGCTCTGCTGTGGAACGGGATCCGACCGTCGTACGGTGTGACGGTGGATGAGCCATCTGGGACGACGGACACCTCCGGCACGACGGTTCGCGCGCTGGCGGAACGGCTGACCGACTGGTTGCGCCGGCTCCCGCCGCAGCAGGACAGGATCGTGGCGTTGATCAAGGACACCTATCCGCCTGGCACCGACCGTCCTGGGGATCCTGCCCGAGGCGTACGTCACCGACGCCTTGACCGGAACGAACTGGGAAGGCGCCGGTGTGACGCCGGACGTGCCGTGTCCGGCTGACGAAGCGGTCGGTGTGGCGGTCGACCACCTGCGACCTTGCTAGCGCCCCGGCGTCGGGAGGAGGGCGGGTCGCGGTCGAGGAAGAGTTGCGCGTGCGGCTGCTCCCGCAGGATCGCTGGACACGCGGGCGAGACCTGTGCCGTGAGCGTCGCGGGTACGGCGTCGGCCTTGCGTCGTTCGGGTATGACCACCCGGATGTGGTGCTGCTCGTTGAAGGCGATGTGGTACGGACGGTGCTGGCGGTGTGGCGAGCGGCGGCACGACGGAGGGCCGTTGCCGATTCGTACACCCGGGTGCGCATCCGGCCCGCGGTCAGCTCCGACAGCGCTTCGGTGTGGCCGGCATCGCGGTCGGGGTCACCGTGACGCGGCGAGGTGCCGGGAGAAGAAGTCCACCGACTTCGCGCCGCTCCAGCCGTGCCCGCCCGGAAAGAGGTCGAGCTCCAACAGGTCAGCGGCACCGGCGGCTGCGTAGATCTCGGCAACCCGCCGGTGGCACGCCATGGCCGACTCGAGACGGAAACACTGGTCGAAGGCGCCGATGTCGACCAGGAGCGGGCGAGATGCCAGCAGGCCCTGCAGATCAGGCAGGTCGACGAGCGTGTAGAGACCGGGCGTGATCTGGGAGCCGCAGTAGTTCAGGTCCCGAAAGCCGAAGTGTGCGAACAGGTCGCTGTAACAGATGATCTCGGCCGCCACGAGCCGTTCGTCGGTGAGGGCGCTCCACAGGGTCATCGTGCCGCCGCCGGACAGGCCCATCACGCCCAGCTTGGCGGCATCGACGTACGGAAGCGTCGACACGAAGTCGACCAGGCTCCGCCCGTGCGCGAGGTTGATGCCGAGCGGTGTCATCCCGAGCATGGTGGCCTGCAGGTAGTAGAGGTTGCACCAGTCGCGGCCGCGAGCGAGATCATGATGGTGCGGCTTGGCGCTGTCGTCCTGGTCGCCGTACCCCATCCAGTCGATCCCGAACGTGACGAAGCCCGCCTCGGCCATCCGCCGGCCGTAGGACGTGTGGGTGTCCTGGTCCGCTTCGCGCAGCGCTGGTGACGAGTCGTTGCCCATGACGACTTCCTTGCCGCCGTGGCTGTGGCCGTGCCAGCAGAGGATCGCGGCGCGGGTCTCGTTCGCGCCCACCCCTGCCGGGCGGTTGACGTAGGCGTACGCGGCAAGGTGTTCGCTCACGGCGAGGAGCCACCGCTGGGTGACGACGTCGCCGCGTTGCCACTCGCCGATGAGCTCGGCGTCCGGCGGCACCGGTGCGGGTGTCCTGCCCAGCGTGGCGATGACGTCGGGGAGCGCCTGCGCCCGCCACTCCGCGACATCCCGGCCGGGGGTGTAGCGGTGGGCGGGCGGTCGGGTGTCGGCGAGCGTACGGAACATCTCGTACGGACTCGTGTCGCGGACGGCGTCAGCCATGCCAGCGACTCCTTCCTGCCGAGCATCGGCTTCGGCACCATCTTGCCTGCGAAGGGTTCTCGAATGCGGAGAAGTGGCATACCGGATCGCCGAACCGTATGCCACTTCTCCGCATCGGATTCGAATACCGGCGGCCGGCTCAGGCGTCCGTGGTGTAGTACTGCTCCGGGTTGGTCGGACCAGGCGTCGGATAGACATAGGCGTTGGGCATGGACTTCGGCACGTTGTGGAACGTCTCCTTGACGATCCCGTAGCCGCTCGCCGGCAGGACGACGCCGATCGCGTAGAACTCCTCGGTGGCGATCTGGAGAATCTGCATGAAGAGATCGTGGCGTTCGTCCTCGTCAGGACTCGCCTCGAGCTGGTCGTAGAGGTCCATCTGCTTCCGGGTTGCCGGCGGCGGTTTCATGGCGGGGGAGTCGCCGGTGTACCAGTTCGCCCAGGCGATCGCGTAGTTGGACTCCTGGCTGAAGGGGAAGTACCAGCGTGGGTCAAGGATCGCGTCGTTCAGGCCGCCGTCGCCGCCCCAGATGGCGACATCGTGCTTGTTGGCCTCCTTGCGGGTGTAGAACAGCGCCCGGTCCTCGGCCTTGATCCGCATGGTGATTCCGACCTTTTCCCAGTAGCCGCGGATGAGTTCCAGACCGTCGACCTGGGTCGGGCTGCCACCTGTGGCGGCCTCGACGTCGAACTGGATCGGGTTGCCGTCCGGACCCAACCGTCGGTTCTCGCCGTCGCGTTCGGAGTAGCCGGCCTTGTCGAGGTGGCTGCTCGACGTCGTACTCGGTGTACTGCGTCGCCAGCTCCTCGACGTAGAAGTCGGACTGCTTGCGCGGAGCGGCCTGCCACGGCTCGCCCTGGCCCTGCAACACCGCGGTGATGAGCTCCTCGCGGTTGAGGGCGTACGACAGTCCGATGCGGAAGTCCTTGTTCTGGAAGATCTCCCGCTTCACCGGGTCGGTATGGCTGAGGTTGAACGCGATCATCAGGTCGTTCATGCTCGCCGACGGTGTCGAAGAAGTCGTACTTGCCGGACTCTCGGTTGCGGGCGAGGACGGGCTTGTTCCGGGGCTCGTTGATGTGGCGTACGTGCATGTCGAACTCGCCGTTGCCGGCTTTGAGCAGCAACACCTCGGGGTCGGTGACGCCTGGTACCGGACCTCGTCGATGTAGGGCAGCTGGCTGCCGTCCGGATCGGTTTTCCAGTAGTACGGATTCCGCTTGGCGACCAGGCGGGAGCCGTCACCGAGCGCGTTGTCGATGTGCCACGGGCACAGCGTCGGCAGGTCCGGGTTCATCCAGCGCGCGTTGTACGGAGTGCCCTCGATCAGGGCGCCCTTGCGGTTGAACAGCTCCACCCAGTCGGCGACGCCCTCCTTCTCGACGAGCGCGTCGATGTCAGGGTTGTACTTCTCGTGGAACTGCTTGAGGTAGTGCAACGGCCTGGACACCAGATCGGAGCCGCCCGCCTGGGCCTGTTCCTCCCGGAAGACGCCGTTGGGGCGCTCGAACGTCACCCGCACTGTGACGTCGTCGACCTTCTCGAACGTGGCGGGATTGTCCGGCGGCACGGGCGTCAGCTTCTCGTTCCTCTCCACGTCCTCGTTGGCGAACACGAGATCGTCGGCGGTGAACGGCTCTCCGTCCGACCAGCGCATCCCCGCGCGCAGGGTGATGGTGTATTCGCGGCCGTCGGCACTGGGCTCCACCGACTTCGCGACGTTCGGGACGACCTCGGTGAACTCGGGGTTCCAGCGCGTGAGGTTGTCGTAGCCGATCGTGCGATCGAGCCACGCAGCGTCGGCCGGACCGAGGAGCGCGGTGTTCCAGGTGCCGCCGTACGATCCGACGCTCTCGGCCGGCTGGACGACGAGTGGCTCCTTCGGCAGCCGCTTGGCGACGGCTGGAAGGTCCCCCGCCTTGACCCGCTTCGCCAGGCTCGGCGCTTCGCGGCCCTTCTTCCCACGTGGGGCGCCCCCGCCGTCATCTCCGCCTGGATTGGTGGAGAGCGCGTCACAGCCGGTTGCGACGCCGGCCACCACCAACCCGGCGGTTCCCGTTCTGAGCAGCTCACGTCGGGTCTGGCCGCGTCTGCGTTCGTTACCGGTGCCCATCTCACACGCCCCTGTCGTCGGCTTCCTTGCCACACTCGATGGAGCCCCCGTGGACAACGCTTTCCGGAAGAGTAGGGACAACCTCCGGCGCAGAGCAAGAAGTGTCCAGTTATGACGGCGCGGTGCCCAGGTTCCGCGCGTAGGGCAGTCCCGGCCGGCCGCTCAGGAGGACGTCGCCGGTGGGTACGGAACCCGTGCGGGCGAGGACGGCTCGCGATCCGGCGTTGTCCAGCGTCGTCCTGGCCCGGAGGCTGGTCAGTTCGTACTCCGTACCGGCCAGCTCGCAGACCTGATGGACGGCCATCGTGGCCAGGCCTTGCTTGGTGGCCTTCTCCGCGATCCGGTACCCGAGTTCGGCCGAGCCGTCCGCCACGTCGACGAGGCCCCCCCGCACCTCGCCCTCGCTGTCGACGAGTACGTGGAAGTGGAGCAAGCCGGCCGCCTGATCGGCGAGCAGCTCGCTGTGCCGGGTATCGAAGCTGCCGAAGTAGTCGTCGCCCCGGTCGGGAATCGACGCTGCGAAGAAGGCGCGATTCTCCCGCTCGAACGCCAGCAGTGCGCCGGCATGATCGCGGCGAAGGCGTTGCAACACGGGCATGGACACATTCTGTCGCGATGTAGCGTTCCAGACGCGCCAGGTCAGCGCGCAGGATCGGAGTGACCGAATGTCAGCGATTGCTCGCTACGACGCGGTAGCCGAGTGGTACGACCAGCTCATGACGGGCGGTACGACACCGCCCGGATCGCCCGGACCGGCCGGTAGGTCACCCGACTGTGTAATGGTGCGGGACCTGCTCGGTGGCGGCCCCGGACGGTGCCTGGATCTCGGGTGCGGAACGGGCGTCCGTGCCCCGGAGGTCCGCGACCTCGGTTGGACCATGGTCGGCATCGACATCTCCCGAGAACAGCTCCGGATCGCCCGCGAGTCTCGCCGGTTGCCCGCTGTCGCCTGCGCCGACGCCGCACGGCTGCCCGTCGGGTCGGGCACGGTCGACGCCCTCGTCAGTTTCGCCACGCACACCGACATGGACGACTGGGCGGCCGTGGTCCGGGAGGTGGGACGGGTTCTTCGACCAGGGGCGTGCTTCGTGTACGCCGGCATGCACCCCTGCTTCATCGGTCCGTTCTCCGAGCTGCGCGACGACGGCACACGGGTGCTGCACGAGGGATACCGGGACACGCGCCGTCGCTACGACGGTCCAGGGATCGGCGACGGTATCCGGAGCCGCGTAGGTGTCAAGCACCTTCCATTGCCCGACCTGCTCAACCCGGTTCTCGCTGCGGGAATGCACATCGAGAGGTTCACCGAGTCGACGGATCGTGCGACGCCGTTGCTGTTGGCGTTCCGGGCCCGCCGGGCGGAATGACAGGGTGGTCGGGATGCACACCTGCTCCAGATTCGGCCGAATGGAGGAGCGGAATGTATGCGGTGTACGTGGC
>JBOHED010000100.1:0-3812 GCA_050700915.1 Actinopolymorphaceae bacterium
GCCCAGGACGATCAGGTCGGCGAGCGAGACCTTCGTACCGCCGGACTGCGAGGCGTTGAACTCCTGCTGGAGCTGCTCCAGGGTCTGGAGGACCTTGACCAGTTCGGCCGGGTTGTTGACCGCCCAGTCCTTCTGCGGCGCAAGGCGAATCCGTGCCCCGTTGGCCCCGCCCCGCTTGTCGGTGCCGCGGAAGCTTGCCGCCGACGCCCATGCGGTGGAGACCAGCTGGGAGATGGACAGTCCCGACTCGAGGAGCTTGCCCTTGAGGGCGGCGATGTCCGCGTCCCCGATCAGCTCGTGCACGACCTCGGGGACCGGGTCCTGCCACAGCTGCGGCTCGGCAACCCACGGCCCGAGGTAGCGCGACACGGGCCCCATGTCGCGGTGCAGCAGCTTGTACCAGGCCTTGGCGAACGCCTCCGCGAGCTCGTCCGGGTGCTCCAGGAAACGGCGCGCGATCGGCCCGTAGATCGGGTCCACCCGCAGCGCGACATCGGTGACGAGCATCGTGGGGAGACGCGCCGGCCCGCCCTTGTCCGGTGCGGGGATGACCCGTTCGGCGTCCTTGGCCTGGTACTGCCACGCCCCGGCAGGGCTCTTGGTCAGTTCCCACTCGTACGCGAACAGAGTCTCCAGGAAGCTGTTGTCCCACCTGGTGGGCGTCGGCGTCCACACCACCTCGAGCCCGCTGGTGATCGCGTCCGCGCCGGCACCCGTGCCGTACGTGCTCTTCCAGCCGAGCCCCTGCTGCTCGATCGGAGCAGCTTCCGGCTCGCTCCCGACGTGCTCGGCGTGAGCCGCGCCGTGCGTCTTGCCGAACGTGTGCCCGCCGGCAATGAGCGCGAACGTCTCCTCGTCGTTCATCGCCATCCGGCGGAACGTCTCGCGGATGTCCCGGGCGGCCTTCAGGGGATCGGGTTCGCCGTTGGGCCCCTCCGGATTCACATAGATCAGGCCCATCTGTACGGCGCCGAACGGCTTGGCGAGCTCCCGGTCGCCGCTGTAGCGCTCATCGCCGAGCCAGGTGTCCTCCGGGCCCCAGAAGATCTCCTCGGGCCCCCAGATGTCCTCCCGCCCGAAGGCGAATCCGTACGTCTCGAACCCCATGTCTTCCAGGGCGACGTTGCCGGCGAAGACCAGGAGATCGGCCCAGGAGATCTTGCGGCCGTACTTCTGCTTGACCGGCCAGAGCAGTCGGCGCGCCTTGTCGAGGCTTGCGTTGTCGGGCCAACTGTTGAGCGGAGCGAATCGCTGCGCTCCCTGCCCGCCACCGCCCCGGCCATCCTCGATCCGGTAGGTGCCCGCCGCGTGCCAGCTCATCCGGATGAAGAGCGGGCCGTAGTGGCCGTAGTCGGCGGGCCACCAGTCCTGCGACGTCGTCATCACCTCGACGACGTCCCGCTTCAGCGCGTCGACGTCGAGAGTGCTGAACTCGTCCGCGTAGTTGAAGTCCGCACCCATCGGGTTGGACTTGGGCGAGTGCTGGTGGAGAACCTGGAGGTTCAGCTGGTTCGGCCACCAGTCCTGGTTCGTCCTCGGCCGAGAGGTCGCCGGGGTGGGGGAGGGGATTGCTGGGCTCTCGCTTTCGCTACCGCGGTCAGACACGTCGGTCCTTCTCCTGTCTCGCAGTTCTTTTGGATCTCTGGTTCACGGCGGACGTCGCTGCGACGCACTCGGGACACCGGCCCCAGTAGATGACCTCGGCCTCGTCGATCTCGTAGCCGGAGTCGTCGGCGGCCGTCAGGCACGGGGTGTAGCCGACCGCGCAGTCGACATCGGCAATGGCGCCGCACGACCGGCAGACGATGTGGTGATGGTTGTCCCCGACCCGGGCCTCGTAACGGGCGACGGATCCCAGCGGCTGGATGCGCCGCACCAGGCCCGCGTCGGTCAGCGCGCGCAGCACGTCGTAGACGGCCTGGTGGGAGACGTCGCCGAGATTCGTTCGTACGACACCGATGAGTGAGTCCGTGTCGGCGTGGGGATGATCGTGCACCGCGGACAGGACGGCTACCCGCGGGCGGGTCACCCGCAGAGCGGTCCCGCGCAGCATGCCCTCGAAGTCCGAGGTCGTTGGCATGCCTCGCAGTCTGGCGCAGTTTCTGGAATCAATCAAGTATCGGCGTTCAAGGAAGGATCTTGAGCCCGACAACGCCGGCCACGATCGCTCCCAGGCAGAGCAGCCGACCCACCGTGCCCGGTTCGCCGAGGAAGACCATCCCGAACAACGCCGTGCCGACCGCGCCGATGCCGACCCAGACCGCGTACGCGGTGCTGACGGGAAGCGTGCGCAGGGCGAGCGCGAGTCCGCCCATGCTCAGCGCGAGTGCCACCACGAACAACACGGACGGGGCAACTCGGGTGAGGCCCTGGGAGCGGCTCAGCGCCACGGCCCAGACCGATTCGAGGACCCCGGAAAGGACGAGCATGATCCACGCCACGATGCACCTCCGTCGAGGGCGACGTCTTGTCGTGCCGGGTACGTCGGGCTCGTCCGGGATTCCGCGGGGGCGCGAAACCATGCCCACGGTAACCGCGATGGCTTGGCCGCTGCATCCGATGGTGACGCATCTGACCATCCACCGCCGAAGGCTTCCGGTCGAAAGGAGCGAATCCGGGCCGAACGGAGGACACTGGGCATTGTTCGTCTTCGGGCGCTGTCATTTGGGGCGCCGTCATCTTGGGGCACTGCCATAGCGCGGGCGGAGGTTGGTGGTGATGGACTTCTGGGCCTGGACCATTCTCGCCCTTGTCGTGGCGGTGATCTTCCTCGTCATCTCCGGCGAGCTCCTGGTGACAGTCGTACTGACCGGTGTGTGGGTGGGCGCCATCTGGCTGCTCGTGAGCTACGGCGGCGTCGTGTTGGACGGCATCGGTCCGGTGATCGCGGTCATCGCCGGCATGGTGATCCTCAGCGTCGCCACCCTCGCGGCCATGGCGAGCGCGCTCGAGGACCGGCGTTCGAAGAAGAGCTGACCCTCTGGTACGCGCTGTTCGGCCGATGCCCTTGACACCCGCCGACCGGCTGCGCCAAAGTCAGCCCCAGTGCGCTTTGGGGCGCCTCCTGTCCGCGGCAAGGGAGTTCTACTCCCGCCCATGGGTTCGTCGCTGACATCGAACCTTTCTCCTGCCTGACTCAGCGGACTTCAGGCCCGTACACCGGAGGAAGGTTTCCATGCCCAGAGACCTCACGCCCCGCAGCTCCCTCGTCAATCTCCGGAGGGAAGCCAAACGGTGGCACAAAGCACTACGGGACAACGATCCCGAAGCACGCGCCCGACTCGAACGCGCACATCCGCACGCCCCTGCCGAACCCGGGCTACGGCACGTGCAGCACGCCCTCGCGCGGGAGTACGGATTCACCGGGTGGGCCGCCCTCAAGGACGGGCTCGCGAGCCTTCGTACGGAGTCGTCACCAGGCAGCAGTGAGGAAGCCCTCCGGACGCTGCTCGCCGCGGCCGACGGCGGGAACGTCCGGCTCGTCGGGGAGATCCTCGACAGCCACCCCGATCTCGTCGACGAGCGAGGGCTCCTCCCGGGGCATGTCGGGATGCGTACCGCCCTGCACTTCGGCGTCCACCACGAGCCGGTCGTCAGGATGCTGCTCGACCACGGTGCGGACCCGGACGTCCGCGACGAAGGTGACTCGGCGACGCCGCTGCACTTCGCCGCCGAGCGGGGTGACCTCGACGTCGTACGACTGCTGCTGGAACACGGCGCCGACCCCGTCGGTGAAGGGACCGACCACGAGCTCAGCGTGCTGGGATGGGCCACCAGCTTCGACTACGCCTACCACCCTGAGGTCGCCCACC
>JBOHED010000101.1:0-25604 GCA_050700915.1 Actinopolymorphaceae bacterium
GTACCCTCGCCCGGCTCCGCCACCGCGAGACGGACCTCACCTGAACTTGGCGGCCCACCCGCGGTGCATGGACGGCCCGGCGCACTTCGTTCACGATCACCTTCCGGCAGCAGCCGACGTCTGACGTTTTCCAGTCTTGCGACCAGCCCGCGGCGTCTCTCGTTCCGCAGGGCACTGCGGTTGCTCATCAGTGCAGTGTTCGGAAGTGGGCGCCGAGGGTCCGCGTTGACAGATCGCGCCTCCGCCGGATACCGCGCGTAGCGGCCAAGAGTGTCCACGATGCCGGGTTCCGTTGACCTGCCAGGCGGGCCACCATTATTAATTTTGTATGTCTTATTCCCGGCAGGCTGCGCAGCCCGCTGGCGCCGGCTCCAGGCGCTCACGCGCGAACCGCTCGCGCCGGCGTTGGGGGCAGGAGGCAGTGCACGGGTACCTCTTCGCCGCGCCGGTGATCCTGGGCCTGCTGATCTTCACGGCGTACCCCATTGTCTTCACGTTCTATCTGAGCTTCACCGAGTACAAGATCGTCGACGCCCCGACGTTCATCGGGATGCGCAACTACGTCGAGATGTTCTCTGACGAGCTCTTCCTCAAGTCACTGTCGGCAACCGTCTACTACTGCATCCTCGCGATTCCGCTGACGCTCATCACCGGCTTCATGGTCGCCATCCTCATGAACCAGAAGGTGCGCGGCATCTCCATCTACCGAACCATCTGGTATCTCCCGACGCTCGTGCCCGCGGCTGCGGCCGCCGCGCTGTGGCGATGGATCCTCAACCGCGACTTCGGCCTGCTGAACACCCTGCTCGACTCCCTCGGCATACCCGGGCCCGGATGGTTGATCGAACCCGGGCTCACCATTCCCGCGCTGGTGATGGTCGGGCTGTGGATGGGGCTCGGGGGAACGATGCTGGTGTTCCTCGCCGGCCTGCAGGGACTCCCCCAACAGTTGTACGAAGCGGCCGAGATCGACGGCGCCGGAACGATCGGTCAGTTCCGGCACATCACCGTGCCGATGATGTCGCCGATCATCTTCTACAACCTCGTCCTCGGCATCATCGGGTCGTTCCAGGTCTTCACGATCGTCTACCTGATCTACACGCCCACCGGGACGGGCAGTTCGGGACCCGAGGACTCCGCCCTGCTGTACATGGTGTTCCTCTACCGCAACGCCTTCCAGTACTTCAACGTCGGGTACGCCGCCGCGTTGTCGTGGTTGCTGTTCCTCGTCATCGTCGGACTCACTCTGGTGATGTTCCGCCTCCAGCGCCGTTGGGTCTACTACGAAGCCGAGCGCGGGAGGTAGGACGTGGCCGCGACAACCTCGACTGGCAGCGGGCCCCTCACAGTCGACCTGGGCGATGCGCCGGCCGCACCGCGGCGGCGACCGTCCGGTCGGATCCGCAGGATCGTGGCGTACGTCCTGTTGACCGGTGGCGGGCTCGTGATGGTACTGCCGTTCGCGTGGCTGCTCAGTAGCTCGCTCAAGGGCCCGGACAACATCTTCGTCGTCCCTCCGGAGTGGATCCCGGAACCGCTGCGGTGGAGCAACTACACCGAGGTGCTCTCCGCCCTTCCGTTCCTGCAGTTCCTCGAGAACACGCTCGTCATCACGTTCGTCGCGACCACCGGACAGGTGGTGACGTCGGTGCTGTGCGCATTCGCGTTCTCGCGGTTGCGCTGGCCAGGACGCGACGTCCTCTTCGCGGTCGTGCTGGCCACGCTGATGGTGCCCTACACCGTGACGTTGATCCCGACGTTCATCCTCTTCAAGTCGCTGAACTGGTTGGACACGTTCCTGCCGTTGACGGTGCCCTACTGGTTCGGCGCCGGCAGCGCGTTCTTCATCTTCCTGCTCCGGCAGTTCTTCCGTACGCTGCCGATGGAGCTCGACGAGGCGGCCCGGATCGACGGGGCCAGTCCCTGGGTCATCCTCACCCAGATCATTCTTCCGCTGTCCAGGCCGGCGATCGCGGTCGTGACGGTGTTTTCGTTCCTCTCACACTGGAACGACTTCTTCGGTCCGTTGGTCTACCTCACGAGCGAAGACAAATGGACCCTCGCGCTGGGAATCTCGGCGCTGCAGGGTCTGCAATGGGGGCGGGACATGACCCATCTCGTCATGGCCGTCTCCGTCATCATGGTCGCGCCGGTGATCGTGCTGTTCTTCCTGGCGCAGAAGACCTTCATCCGCGGAATCGTGCTCACAGGCCTCAAGGCGTAGCAGCAACGCCTTGCTCGAGAAGGAAAGGCATCATCGTGGATGCTCTCGGAAAGTCCCCGATCCACAGCCGGCGTGGGTTCCTCCTGGGCGCCGGCTCACTCGGCCTCGCCCTCGCGGGCGGAGGCTTTGCGTCCGCCTGCAGTGGTTTCACCGGTGGATCGGGCGGTGCGGGCGGCAGCGACAGCGCAGGTGTCGACTTCTTCGCCCGCGGCGACCAGGCGATCTGGAAGGTGTTCCGGCAGCTGCGCGAGGAGTTCAGCACCCGCAATTCCGATATAGACGTGAACATCGAGCAGGTGCCCGGCGACTTCTACCAGAAGTTCCAGTTGAAGCTCGCCAGCGGCACTCCGCCGGACGCGCTGTTCGAATGCTCGTGCACGATCACCTCGTCGATTCGCGCCGATGCGCTCGAGCCGCTCGACGACCTGATCAAGAGCGACCCACGTTTCAACAAGGAAGACTTCCTGCCAACCGCGTGGGACACGTCGGAGTATGAAGGCAAGACGTACGGCCTGCCTTACGACGGCGGTTCGATGGCGATCTACTGCAACCTCGAACTTTTCGAGAAGGCGGGCCTGGATCCACCCGACCCGACGACGCCGATGACGTGGGACCAGGTGCTCGAGTACGGCCGTGAGCTCACCCTCGACCGGAGCGGCAAGCACCCTGGTCAGGCTGGCTTCGATCCGAAGCGGATCAAGCAGTTCGGCTTCGACCCTGCGGCCAGCGGTACACCCTGGCCATGGGTGTGGGCGAGCGAGGGCGAAGTGATCACCGAGGATCGCCGGGTGCCGCTGGACGAACCCGAAGCCGTGGAAGGTCTCCAGTTTGTTGCCGACCTGAGCGCCAAGCACGGGATTGCCCCCAGTCCCGCCTACCAGCAGTCCGGCCAGCTCTCCTTCCTCACCGGCAACGTCGCGATGGCCTACGACGGAGTGTGGGCGACCGTCCGCAACCGGGCGGCGAAGTTCGAGTGGGACGTCGTACCCTTCCCGATCGGACGTAAGAAGGTCTCGACGGGTTGGTACTCCCCGCTCTCGGTCACGGCCAAGGCGCCCGACGAGGAGAAGGAAGCCGCCTGGAAGTGGATCTCCTTCTGTACCTCCGCCGACGGCCAGAAGATCGTCTCCTCGCTCGGCCAGAGCGTGCCGTCGCTTCGCGAACTCGCCGAGAGCGACGTGTTCCTCGACCCGTCGACCAAGCCAAAGAGCAAGCAGGTGTTCCTCGACGAACTCAATCCGGAGTATCTCCGGACCCCCGGCGACAAGACCGGCAAGCACTACGGGGGATACGTCGTCGAGTGGGGCACGGTGTTCGCACCCGTCTGGGACTCGGTGCTGTCCGGCAAGCGGCCCGCCGCGGAGGCGATGAAGGAGGTACGCCCCAAGCTGGAGAAGCTACTCGCCACCGGCAAGACCTCCTGAGAGGTGCCTCCGACGACGGGTATGCCGATGACTGGCTTACCTCGGGCCGCTGGTACCACCGATGGGCGGCGCATGTCGCCGCAACGGCGGACCAGCAATCAACGCGAGTCGAAGCTTCCGCGTCGGAGCGATTCGAGAACCGATTCAACCGTGGCCTCGGACTCCTCCTGCTCGTGCTCCATCGCGGTCTGGTCCGTTGCCATGGTCGCGAGCCCTCTGCCGGCCCCGGGGAAGACCGAGTCTAAGAGACCTGCCGCCTTTGTCGCCGCATCGTCAGTGGCGACGCGGATGGCCTCGAGGATCGCCTCCGCCAGATCCTCCGATGCCATCTTCATTGCCCGGGGATCCAGCTCTAGCGTTTGAGGCGCGCCGCCGGGAAGTACGGAAGCTCGCACCTTGCCGTCGGCGGCCTCGCCCTCGCCACGCAGGTCTGCCATCTCATTCCGCATACCGCGGAGCCGATCGAGCTTCTCCGCTGCCGATCTCATCATGTCGTGAACGTCGTCTGTGGTACCCACTTCTGGCCCCATCTCATCGCCAAAGCAGCAGTAGTTCAGGCGTTCTGGATCATCTGCGCGATCTCGGAGTCACCCAAGGAGATCTCCTTGAAGTCGACACCATTCCCGGCGTCAGAACTCTCCTTCTCGGTGACGAACGACGCTCCCACGAGCGTCTTCACTTGCTCGTAGAGCTTGTAGAGCGTACCGAGGATCAACGCGAGGTACGACGCGACACCGATTGAGAACACCACTCCAACAACCTCCATGGCCACCTTCATAGCGGGCTTGGATGGTGGCCAGGCCCATCCGGTGATCTCCATGATGATGAGGACCACGAGATTCGCGACGGCAACACCGAACATCTGCCACTGTTGGGTGTCGAGCTGGTCGTGGATCGCCTGCAGAGTCGTCGCACCGGAAGCCACCGCGAGCTTGCACTCGTCGACCTCCTTGCGCAGCTTGCCGATGTAGGTGAAGAACGCGTCCCACCCCGCACGTCGGACCATGCTTTGTTGAGGTTGTTGACGTAGCGGTCGAGGTCGGTGTCGAAGTCTTCGAGCAGGTCCTTCGCTTTAGTCCACTGACTGTGCGCCATGCTGAGAGCCGCGTCGTCGGGGATGTATCCGGCCCAGAGGGCGTTCGCAACGCCCGCGGAGATCGCGAGCTTCGCACATGCGGCCGTGACCCCCCAGCCAACCATTGCCGTTGCCCCGAGCTTCCATCCGTAGATCAACGCTGTGAGCTCGAGCCAGTTGTCGAGATTGGTGTCACCCGGCTTCTCGATCTTCGGTGGGTCGATCTTCGTCCGGTCGAGGATATTGGCCTGCTCCACTGCGTGATTATTCTTTGCGACTTGGGCAAGGCCTTCCAGTACCTTCCGGAAGTTGTCCGTACCGATGCGAAGGTTCTTGTTGAGGAACTCGCGGGAGTCGTCATACTCCCCCTTCACGAAGGGAAGGGCGATGACACCAAACGCGAGTGCGTGCAACTCAGCCGCCTCGATGAGGTGCTGGGCGCCTCCAAGCCGAATGTAAGGTGAGGACGACCCCTCGCCCATGGCCTTTACCGCTCTCGCGAACGCATCTGGATCGTATACAGACACCGGACGGGCCCCCAGTCGTCAGTGATGGCTCCTTGCCGAAGATGACGTCAGGTAGCCAGCCCACACCCAGAACCACGAGGAGAAGGTTATGCACAGGGGCGATGGCCAGCACCGTGTGGACCACGAACTGTTCACCGGTGGCGTAGTACTCACGTCGATCGGTGCCGTCCTGGCGATCGTCGGCGGCATCGCCCTCGTAGGTACCCGATCCGGGAGCGCCGTCCCCTACACCGTCGGGGGCCTAATCCTCCTCACTATCGGCGTACGGCTGCTCACCATCCCGACCGCTCGGGCGACGACGACTCTCGACGCCAGCGGCGTCACGGTACGTTCCACGAAGTGGGAAGCCCGGATACCGTGGGCGGCGGTCGATCATTGGGGTCTTGCCAAGCGGCCAATCATCGAGTCGAAGGTTCTGGTGCTCTGGCCGACCGCGAGCCGTTCCGAGGAAACTGTTCGTTCTGCTGACAAGCTCTGGAGCGGTCGTCGCCGTGGTTGGGTGCTAAGTGCGCTGGACCCCTCACCAGAGCTGATCAACGACATCGAGAAGGTCGCACCTGTTCCTCGCCACGATGCTGCAGTGGCGCGGGGAGAAGATGGCCGTCCGTCGACACCATGAGCGACCGACCAGCTCCTGTACGTCCTGACACCCGGCACCGACGAGCCTTTGGCAGCAGGCCTGTCGTTCCCCGCCGCGGACCGCAGGAGCTAGCCCCTCGAGGCGTCCTGTGAGGTTACGAGGTCGGCGACGATCTGGGCCGAGTCGTCGACCGGTTCGTAGCCCAACTCCCGTCGGGCGTTCTCCAGGTCATAACGCATCGGGGTGTTCGCCGAGACGCCGTAGTAGATGCCGAAGCGGACATCGGCGGTGAGGCTCTTGCTGACGAGTTGGCCGAGGTCGCGGAAGCTCAGCCACATCCGCCGCCAGTCGGCGTTGTCGGGCAGGTAGCGTTCCAGGACCCAACCGATGCGCAGGCAGACGACCGAGAGGTCACTCGTCTCGGCGTAGTAGCGCCCGAGCGCCTCACCGAACGCCTTGCTGGCGCCGTAGAACGAGTCCGGCGCGATCTCCCCGTCCGGAGCGACCGGCCACCTTTGTTGCCTGTCGAGCATGCCCGTCACGTGGTTGGTGCTCGCGAAGACGAGCCGACGGGCGCCGGCCAACCGGGCCGCCTCGAACACGTGGTACGCGCCGTCGAAGTTGGGCGAGCGCAGGTCCTCCCAGGGTGCCGAAACCCTGGGGTTCGCCGCCAGATGGATCACCGCGTCACAACCGGCCGCCGCCTTCTGGACGCCATCGAAGTCCGCGAGGTCCCCTTCGAACGCCGCCTCGTTGTCCCGCAGCCGCACTCCCGACAGGTCCCGGTCGTGCAGGTGCAGGCGATGGTCGGCCAGTGTGTCGCGCAGGCTCGTGCCGATCCTGCCGGCCGCCCCGGTCACCAGGATCCGCGGTCGCTCGTCACCCACGTCACAGTCTCCTTCGCACCAGATCGTCAACTCCCGCCACGATATAGGGCGCCGGCGGTCAGGCGTCCATGAAGTACTGGCAGGGGTTGCTGGGCGCCGGCTCCGGATAGGTCCAGCCCTGGCTCGAGTACATCCGGGCGGGAACGTTGTGGAACGTGTTCTTCACGATCCCGTAGCCGGTGGCGGGCAGGTTGATACCGATCGCGGGGAACCGCTCGGCGGTGATCTGGAGGATCTCCTTCATCAACGCGTTCCGCTGCTGCTCGTCGCTGGTGGCCTTGAGTTCTTCGTACATCTCCAGTTGCCGGCGTACGTCCGCGGGCGGCTCCTCGCCGGCTTCGCCGAAGCTGGCGTACCAGTCCACCCAGGTGCCCTTCTCGTTGCCGCTGACGGGGAGATACTCACGCGCGTCCATGATGACGTTGACGCCGCCGAACGCGAGCGTGATCGCGATGTCCTGCGTGTTGGCGTCGCGTCGGGTCTCGACGAGGGTGCGGGCAACCGTGTCCGTACGGGCGTCGATCCCGACCGCCTGCCAGTTGCGGACGATGAACTGCGCCACGTCGATCCACTCGGGACCTTCCTCGACCGTCGTGTCGATCTGGATCGAGATGGGCTTACGGTCCGGACCCAGCCGGAACCCACCTGCTCCGCGACGGGAGTATCCCGCCCTGTCGAGGTGTGCGTTCGCCTTGTCCGGATCGTATTCGACGTACTGCTTGGCGAGTTGTTCGTTGTAGAACTCGGTCTCCCGTCGAGGCGAACCCTGCCACGGCTCGCCCTGGCCACGGTAGACGACCTTGATGATCTCCTCCCGGTCCAGTGCGTGGGACAGTCCGATCCGGAAGTCCTTGTTCTGGAAGACCTCGCGCTTAACCGGATCGCGATGGGTGAGATTCAGTGTGAGCATGGCAGAGTTCATCGGATCGGGACTCAACTCGAAGAAGTCGTAGTCGCCGTCCTCTCGCCCCCGGCCCAGTACCGGCTTGTTGTCCAGGCTGTTGATGTGTCGCGAGTGCATGTCGAACTCACCGCTGACCGCCTTGAGCAGACAGGTCTCGACATTCTGGAGGTACGAATAGGCGACTTCGTCGAGATAGGGCAGCTGGCTACCGTCCGGATCAACCTTCCAGTAGTAGGGATTGCGCTTCGCGACCACCCGTTCGTCGCCGTCGTACGGACTGGTCACCGTCCAGGCGTTGAGTGTCGGAAGGTCGGTGTTGATCGACCAGTCCGCCCTGGTGGAGTACAACGCGAGCCAGTCCTCGAATCCGCCGTCCTCGACCAGCTGGTCGATATCGGGATTGTGGCTCTTGTGGAACTTCTCGAGGTAGTGCCGCGGGGTGGCCACCATCGCGATCCCGTAGCCGTTGCCCGACGCCAGCAGCCGGTCGAAGAGCGCGTTCGGCCTGGAGCGGAACCGGACCGCGAAGCTGAGGTCGTCGAGCTTCTCCACCACCATCGGCTCCTGGCCGCCGCACATCATGCGTTCCTTGGTGGGCATCAACTCGTCGTTCATGAAGACGTCCTCGTACCAGAAAAGGACGTCATCGGCGGTGAACGGCTTGCCGTCGGACCACTTCATTCCTCGCCGGAGGGTGAAGACGTACTCACTCGCGTCGTCGTTCACCTCGTACTTCTCCGCGACGTTCGGGAGGATCTCGTCCCACTCGGTGTTGACCCGGAGCAGCCCTTCGTAGGTGAGTGTGCGTTCCATCCAGGGACGGTCGGCATCGCCGACGAGGGTGGTGTTCCAGGTGCCGCCGTAGCGGCCGATCCGGTCTGCGGGCTTCACTACGAGGGGCTTGTCGGGCAGCCGCTCGCTCACCGGTGGCAGCTCCCCCTTCTTCACCAGGTCCGCGAGGATCGGCGCCTCCTTTCCCTTCTGGACCCGGCCCGAAGGTCCCCCGGCGCCACTGGTCGGATCGGTCGAGAGCAGGTCACAGCCCGCGAGGGAAGCCGCGACCGCGGCCATCCCGCTCGCCTTCAAGAACGTCTTACGAGAAACCGTGTGAGGCATTGATCCACTCCGTTCCTCCCCGTTCGCGATGCCGGACAGATGGCGACAAGGTGTTGAGGGCAGGACTCCTGGTGCTACCCCGGTCCGAAGGGGTAACCGCCGACGTCGCCCCGTACGGCCTCGAGCAGGACTGAGATCTCGCGTTTGTCGTCCGCGTCGAGCTCGAACGCGGCACTGGGCGCGCGTTGCACGGTCGAGGTGAAGACACCCCGCCGCTTGAGGATGTAGCGCATCAGCGACTGCCGTTCCCGGATCAGGATCGGCAACAACCGTTGGTGCAGGTCCCGCGCGCCGGACTCGTCATCGGCCCACCAGAGCTCCATCACCTTGGCCAGGACATCGGCCACCTGGCAGGCGGGCATGCACCCGCCGGCGCCGCGGGCGAGTTCTTCGGGAAGCAGCCGCCCGCCGACCCCGCCGAAGATGGTCTTGATCTTGTCTCCGAGCAGCTCGTGGATCTCCCCGATGTGTCGCGGACCCGGCGGTCGTTCCTCCTTGACGTAGGTGATCTGCGGTACGTCGTCGACGACGGTCGCTACCTGCTCGGCCGACAGCGGAACATAGTCGCTCGCGTTCTGCAGGATGATCGGTCCGTCGAAGACCTCGCCCAGCCGACGGAACATGTCCATTCCCACGTCCTGCGTCGTACGTGCCGGAGGCATGGCGATGATCGCGTCAGCGCCCGCCTTCTGCGCCTCTCGGGCGAACAGCAACACCTGCGGCACCGACGTACCGGAGCATCCGAACACCACCGGAAGGCGTCCGTTCACCTTCTCCAGCAGGGGTTCGAGGTGACGGAGACGTTCCGACTCGCCGAGGAGGTAGAACTCCCCCACCATGACCGGCCACACGATGCCGTGCTGCCCGGTCTGGCAGCAGAACTCCGCCGCCGCCAGGAGATCGTGGGTGTGGATCTCGTAGTCGTCGGTATAGGGCGTGGGCAGCAGGCCGAAGACGCCTTTGAGATGGTCCTTCGTCATGGTCACTCCCGCCACCGATCGTCTGGCCGCCAGAACCCGAGCTTGGGTGTGTTCCACTCGTCGGTCGGAAGGAACATCGTGCCGGGGGTCCTGAGGTTCTCCTCGATGGCGTCGTAGTTGAGGTCGACTCCCAGACCAGGAGTGTCCGGGACCGCGACATAGCCGTCGGTGAGATAGTCCGCCGGCAGTCCGGTCACCAGACTCTCCCAGAACGGAAGGTCGAGGCCGTGGTGTTCGAGTGCGACGAAGCTGGGGATGGCCGCGGCGCAGTGGACGTTGGCCATGAACGCGATCGGCGACCCGGCGAAGTGCAGCGCCGTGGTCAGGCCGAAGCGTTCGCCGTAGTCGGCGATCTTCTTCGTCTCCAGCATCCCACCGGAGGTGAGAAGGTCCGGGTGAAGAATGTCCATGGCCCGCTCTTCGATGAACGGCTGGAACTCATCCCACAGATAGAGTTCCTCGCCCGCCGCCGTCGGCGTGGAGATCGCCTCGGTCACGCGCCTGTGTCCGGCCACGTCGTACCACGGCATCGGATCTTCCAACCAGGCAAGGCCGTAGGGCTCCAGCGGCTCGGCCAGCTTGATGACATCCTTCGCGGTCATATGCCCATGACCGAAGTGGTCAGTGCAGAGCGAGACGTCCCAGCCGGCCGCCTCACGCACGGCGGACACGACCTCGACTGCCCGGGCGATACCACGGTCGGTGAGTCTCGCAGGCGATCCGGCACCCGGCGCCCGCCAGCGTCGGCCGAGGCCGTACTCGAACTTCACGGGTTCGCCGATCGTGCCGTTTGCCACCTCGGTGAACAAACTCGGCCGGATGTCGAACTTGATGAAGGTGAGACCGAGAGCCTTGCGGGCTCGCACGACATCGGCATAGGCCTCGGGCGTCGGCTCCGCCGGCGCAGGTGTGTCGCCGTAGATCCGGACCTGGTCCCGGTACTTCCCGCCGAGGAACTGGTAGCAGGGAACGCCGTAGACCTTGCCAACCAGGTCCCACAGGGCGATCTCGAGGCCGGATACGCCGCCGCCCTCGCGGCCGCTGTTGCCGTAGCGTTTGATCGCCCGGAAGATCATGTCGACGTTGCAGGGGTTCTGACCGACGAGCATGCTCTTGAACTGCAGCGCGTTTTCCTTGTGGCCGGCGTCGCGGACCTCGCCGAGCCCGTAGACGTCCTGGTTGGTATCGATCCGGATGATCGGATAGTCGTAGTTGCTGGCGACGACCGCGATGCGGATGTCGGTGATCTTCAGATCTGACGGCCGCGAAGCCGTGGAGATCGCGTCTTCGACCCGTCCGCGTTGTTCGGCGTCGTCGCGCGTGGTTGACACGTGAGGTCCTCCCTGTCGGTCGACAATGGTGTAAGGCCTGTTCCCACCACCTGGTTGGGTCATGGACGCGTACGCATCAACTCCATCAACTCCACCAGCTTCTCGACTTCGACAGCGGCTGCGGGCGAAAGGTGAGGTCGGCAACGGCGTCGATGTCGATGTGCGCCCCGAGTCCGGGTGTCGTCGGAAGCTCGAAGTGCCCGTCGACGAGCTTCACCCCCTCGGGACACACCCGGTCCCTGACCGGTGACTCGCGCGGCATGGTCTCGAGGACGAGGAAGTTGGGGATGGCCGCCGCGAGGTGGATCGAGGCGAGGGTCGCGATCGGCCCGCCAGGATTGTGCGGAGCGACCGAGACGTACGATGTCTCTGCCATGCTGGCGATCTTGCGTACCTCGGTGATCCCGCCCGCATGCATGAGGTCGGGCTGGACGATCTGGCAGCCGCCGCCCTCGAGAAGTTCCCGGAACTCCCAGCGGGACAGCAGCCGTTCACCGGTGGCGATCGGGACCGGCATCGCGTGTTGGAGCCGCACCATTGCCTGGGGATTTTCGTACGGAATCGGCTCCTCGAACCAACCGGGTCGGAACGGCGCGAGGGCCTCGCCCGCCCGGAGCGCGGTCCTGGGCGAGAACTGCTCCGCACATTCGACGAAGATCTCCGTCGTCGGACCCGCTCCCTCGCGTGCGGCGGCCATGAACTCACCGGCCCTGTGCAGCGATCCCAGCTCGTCGCTACTGGTCCACAGGTCGCCGAGTGACCACTTGAACCCGCGGTAGCCGAGGGCGAGTGCCTCTTTCGCTCCGTCGTACGCCTGTTCCGGGGTCTTCGCGTCGCGCAACCAGTGGCTGGCGTAGGCACGGATCCGGTCCCGCAGCGCGCCACCGAGCAGACGATGAACGGGAACGCCGAGCCGTTTCCCTTCGAGGTCCCACAGGGCAAGGTCGAGTGCGCTGAGGGCGGTGTTCTGGATCGCGCCGCCACGCCAGCGCCAGCCGTGATAGAGGCGCTGCCAGCTGACCTCCACGCCCTCGAACTCACGACCGACGAGCACAGGGCTCATTTCCCTAATCGCGGTTTCCACCGACTCGATGGCTCCGTGCAGGGATCCCTCGCCCCAGCCGACCAGCCCTTCGTCGGTCGACACCCGGACGAACAGCCAGTTGCACCAGTCGGCCCAGAAGGTGAACGTCTCGATCTTCGTGATGCGCACTAGGTCGCCCGTCCTCGGATCAGGTGGTCGACGAACGTCATGGCATGGCGGCGATGGAGGCGTTCGAGGTCGTCGCCTCTACGCTGGTGAAGCAGGGCGAGCAGCTCCCGGTGCTCTGCCTGGGATGCCTCGAGATAAGCGCGGTCGAAAACCTCGTCGGAGTGCCGGTAGCGCTCGGTGTTCCGCGCGATCGCGGCGATCGCCTCCTGGAGCGCCTGCGACGGCGCCTTGTGGACGAAGCTGTCGTGGAACTCGGTGTTGAGGCGGCGGAAGGCGGGCACGTCGTTCTGCTCGGTGGCGCGTTCGAGAGCATCGAGCACACCGGCGGTGACGGCCAGGTCGTCCCGTGTCATCACAAGGGACGCCTCGGCCGCTGCGTACCCCTCGAGGAGACCACGGACGGCGAACAGCTCACGCAATTGCTCGTCTGTCGCACGGGAGACCGTCATGCCGCGGTAGGGCATCTCGGTGACGAGCCCCTCGCGCTGCAGTCGGCGCATCGCTTCGCGGACCGGCGTGATGCTGACGTCGAACTGCTTGGCCAGCTTGTCGATGACGAGCTTCTGGCCGGGTACGAGCCCGCCGGAGCAGATCAGCTCACCGAGCCGTTCGTACACCGCGTCGGAAAGAGTGCCCCGTCCCAACGGCCGGATCGACGTCATGGTGATGGATCATGCATGATCCACGGTCATTGGTGGAGATCTGACGCCAACTCCGTCCGCAACCGGCCCGTGCTGGTTGCGAGTCGCGCGCCGCCGGCAGCGGATCCTCATGCAGAGGGGCTGCCCGCTCAGGCGCCCAGCGTTCGCCGGAAGAAGGCGAGGGCCTGTAGGCCGAGTTCGGCCCAGGGATCATTCCCCCAGGGCAGGTCAACATTCCCCAGCAGGTTGTGGTGTCCGCCGTCGACGACATGGAACGTCACATCCCTGTCGTAGGCCTGAAGGGCCTGGACCATCGTCGTGGCCTGGCTGAACGGCACGGTCTCATCGTGGGTGCCGTGGACGATCAGGAACGGCGGTACCCCCGCATGCACATGCGTCGCCGGGCTCGCCACCCTCCGAAGTTCGGTCGTCTCCGCAGCAGGTCCGCCGAACAACGCGTCGAGCACCTCCGCAGCGTCTTCCGGCATCGTCGGGAAGTCGCTCGGCGCACAGCGTGCGATCACCGCTTGCACCGCGCTCGACCACCCCGGCGAGCCGCAGTCGCCTTCGAGATCGGGACGGTCGGCAGTGGTGCCGAGGAGGGCGGCGAGCTGTCCGCCCGCCGAGTCGCCCCACACGCCGATCCGGTCCGGGTCGACACCGTAGGTGGCCGCATTCGCCCGCAACCAGCGCACCGCCGCCTTGACGTCGTACAGCTGGGCAGGAAACGGTGCCTGTCCGCTCAACCGGTAGCTCACATTGGCCGCGACGAACCCGTGGGAGGCGAGCAGCGGGCTTAGCCATGGATACATTCCCGCGCTGCGCTCCCCCGCCCGCCACCCACCACCGTGCAGATAGAGGACGGCAGGGAGCGGTTCCGCGGGGCTCGGGGTGGGAAGAAGGAGATCCAGGTGCCTGGCGGCCTCCCAGACCGGCACCCCTGGAACCAAGCCGTACTGCTGAGCGGCTCGAACATCAACGGCGTAAGGCGAATCTGGCATGGTGAGCAGCATGTACGCCACGCTAACGAGGCTGAAGGACGAAACTCCAGAGGCCGGTCCCTGTCCGAGTCCGGCCGACTTGCGCACAAGCCCGTCCCACGCCGGGAGCCTCAGGTGACCGGGACGATCTCCGGGTCCACGATCCGGCCGGAGTCGAGGTTGAGGATCCCGATCGTGCCGCGTGGCTGTCGGCGCCGGTCGGTCGGCGAACCAGGATTGAAGATCCGCAGACCCTGCCCCGTCTCCGTCAGGGGTATGTGGGAGTGTCCGAACACCACGACATCGGCGTCCGGAAAGCGCCGGCGTAGGCGAGAAAGCCGCCCCGCCTTGGGTCCGCTGTCGTGCAGCATCGCGAGTCGTACGCCGTCCAGCGTCAGCTCCAGCTCGTCCGGAGCTCCCCAGTCGGCGACGTCAGGCCCGTCGTTGTTGCCGCGTACGGCATGAACGGGTGCATAAGCAGCCAACTCGTCCAGCACCCCAGCCGTGCACACGTCTCCCGCGTGCAGGATCACGTCCGCCGCCCGCAGGTGCTCGGCCACCCGTGGGGGACACGACCGCCACCGGCGGGGTGCGTGGGTGTCGGACAGCACCACCACTCGCATCTCCCCATCATCGCGCAACCGTCCTCCCCCGATGCCGGGCCCGATCCCTCAGGGCTGATACGGCGTCCGCGAACCGGCTGCCGGGAATCTCGGCGGCGACAGTCACCGCATCGGCCACGGTGTCGACATCACGCAGTTCGGGCAGTGAGCCGATGCGAAGTCCGGACGTACGAAGGGCGGCCAGGGTCTGGGCACCGGTGTCGGCGCGCGACATCGGGACCGTGCGGAGAACGTCGGCGTGCTTCGCGTCGCGGAGCCCGAGCGCCCACCAGCCGCCGTCGGCGGCTGGTCCCAGCACACCGTCGACTCCGCGGTCCCGGAGCTGCTCAGCCGCGCCTAACAGCAGACCGGGGCTGACCTGGGGCGTGTCGCTGCCGATCTGCAGAATCGGTCCGTACGCATGGACCCGCCGGGCATCGAGATGCGCGTTGGCGAGCCGGTCGCCGAAGCTGTGCCCGCGTTGGAAGAGGACGACACCACGAGCAAGCCGAGACCGGATCTCCTTGCCACGAACGCATCGGTCCAGATCGCCGGCCAGGGCGACGAGGACGGCGGCCCCGGTGGCATGGACGGCGTCGAGGGTGTCGAGCAGTGCGGCTGCCGCGATGTCAGCGGCCTCGGCCGCGGTGGCGACTGGTGTCAACCTTGTCTTGACACGACCTGGCTGGGGTGCCTTGGCGACGACGAGGACGCCGAGTGCGCCCGCCGGCGTGGCGTTCACACCCGGCTCATCGCGGCGGTCATGTCCCGGACGGCTCGTAGCGTTCCTCGAATGGTGCCCGAGACCTTCGACTTGGTGCCCGCCGCGCGCGGCCGGTACGTGACGTCGATCTCCTGCACCCGCCAGCCCGCCCGGGCTGCGCGCAGCAGCAGCTCGAGGGGATAGCCGAACGCACGGTCGGTCATCCCCAGCTCGAGCAGCCTGGCGCGGTGGCCAACCCGCATCGGGCCGATGTCGCGCACGTCCAGACCGCGGCGACGCACCAGGCTCGCCAGCGCGGCGTTTCCCCACCGCGCATGCCTGGGCCACGCGGCGGGTTCACTGGGCACCCGCCGGCCGACGACAAGATCGGCGGCTCCGCGGCGGACCAGATCGACCAACGGCGGTAGCTCCCCCGGATCGAGCGAGCCGTCGGCGTCGAGGACGCACACGACGGCGCTCCGGCTGGAGACAATCCCGGTGTGGACAGCGGCGCCGTAGCCGCGCCTGGGTTCGGCGACCACGAGCGCGCCGTGCTGCCGGGCGATCTCCGGTGAGCCGTCGGTCGATCCGTTGTCGACGACGACGGCGCGGTAGCCGGCTGGAAGTGCCGAGAGCACGCCCGGCAGCGCGGCGGCCTCGTCGAGACACGGCAACACGACATCGATCTCGTCCACGGCCCCGACCATAGGTGCGCAAGAGGTGCATCTGGCCCACGGCGCGTATTACCAATTCCTGACGGCTCGGCCCGAATCCGTTCTCCTCGCCAGTGCGACGGCAGGCTGGGCGTCCGGGGTGGTTCACGACGGCTGCCCGTACCCTGCGGACTGGAGTCCGACCACGCCGGCCGACCAGGCGGCGCGATCATCACGGTGAGGCGACACATGGCTGAACGATCGGACCCGGCCCTCGTCCCGGGCCCGGACGCGGTGACCGGTGCGCCCCCACGCCGGGTGCTGGTCGTCGACGACGACGTGATGGTGCGCGACGTCGTACGCCGCTACCTCGAAAGGTCCGGCCACGAGGTGATCATGGCCGGTGACGGCGAGACGGCGCTCATGCTGGTCGACGAACACCGACCCGACCTGGTGGTGCTCGACCTGATGCTTCCCGGCATGGGCGGCATCGAGGTGTGCGCCCGGATTCGCCGGAGCTCGGCGTTGCCGGTCCTCATGCTGACCGCGCTGGGCGAGGAGGATGACCGGATCGTCGGTCTGGAGGTCGGTGCCGACGACTACGTGACCAAGCCGTTCAGTCCGCGCGAGCTGGCGCTGCGGGTCCTGTCCATCCTGCGGCGATCGGACGGCGACGGCCGCCAGTCCGTCGACGGTCCGGCATCCAGCGGAGCGGACGGAGGCCACGCGCCCCGGCAGCTCGCCGACGGCGACCTCGTCCTCGACCTGGCGGCGCGGCGCGCGAGCCTGGATGGCCGCCCGCTGGCGCTCACCATCCGCGAGTTCGACCTGCTGAGCTTCCTGATCGGCCACCCGGACACTGCGTTCACCCGTGCCCAGCTCCTCGAACGCGTCTGGGACTGGGACTTCGGCGACCAGTCGACGGTCACGGTGCACGTACGCCGGCTCCGGGAGAAGATCGAGCCCGTACCCACCCAGCCACGGCGGATCGTGACCGTCTGGGGCGTCGGCTACCGCTACGACCGGCAGGGCTGACATCCGATGCCGATAGGTTCCCTGTCCATCTCCACCGCCGCCGAGCCAAGCGTGTTGACCGAGATCGTGCACGTCGCGCCTTATGCCGTGGCGTTCTCGCTCCCCGTCGCGCTGGCCGGAGCCATCGTCCTCCACCAGTTGCGCAACCGGCGCCTCGCCACCTCGATGACCGTGCTGGTACTGACTCCCCTCGCGGCCACTCTTGCCGGGGTCGTTGGCGTGAGCGGGTTCATGTTCACGCCGATCCTGACGACGACGCTGGTGATCTGTGCGCTGGTCACGGCGGTGACCGTACCGACCGCGGTTCTGCTCGGCCGCGCGCTCGCCCGGCGCAGCGTGTGGGAACGGGACGCCCGCGCCCGTGAACGGGCCGCCGAGGCCGCCCGCCGGGATCTGGTCGCCTGGGTGAGCCACGATCTGCGTACGCCCCTGGCCGGGATCCGCGCCATGGCCGAGGCACTCGCCGACGGTGTGGTGGAACGACCGGACGAGGTGGGTACGTACGCCCACAAGATCACCGGCGAGGCGCAACGGCTGTCCCGGATGGTCGACGACCTGTTCGAGCTGTCGAGGATCACGGCCGGGGCGTTGCGCCTCACCCTCTCGACGGTGGACCTGTGTGAGGTGGTCGACGAGGCGGTGGCGGCCGAGCAGCCGGTCGCGGACCGCAAGCGCGTTGTCGTACGTTCGCGGGTGGCGGCCAGTCCGGCGGCGAGTGCGACGGTCCTGGGCAGCTCCCCCGAACTGGCGCGGGTGATGCGCAACCTGGTCTCCAACGCCGTGCAGCACACCCCGGCGGAGTCGAGTGTCACCGTGTGGGTCTCCAGCGACGACCGCGAGGCCCGGGTGTGCGTCGACGACACCTGTGGAGGGATCCCGGAGCACGAACTGGGTCGGGTGTTCGAGGTCGCGTTCCGGGGCAGCCACGCGCGGACCCCGCGGGAGCGCGGCAACGGAGCCGAACAACCCGCGGGCAGCGGGCTCGGCCTCGCGATCGCCCGCGGCCTGGTCGAAGCTCACCGCGGTCAGATCCGGGCGAGCAACCATGGTGGCGGCTGCCGGTTCGAGGTGCGGCTGCCGTTGCAGACCTGACAGTTCGTTCGTACCAGGTGAAACTCGCTGGGCCGGCGCGATTCTCTACGAGCGCAGAGGATCGTCGGCGAACGCACGTATGCCGTCCGCGAAGGACATCCCGGCGGCGAAGCCCAGCAGCCGCCGCGCTTTGGCCGGGTCGGCCACGATGTGGCGGACGTCGCCCGCACGCGCGCCTCCGACGACCTTGGGCGGCTTTCCGGCACAGGCGAGCGCGAGGGTCTCGGCGAGCTCGCCGATCGTGTGCGGGTCGCCGGAGCAGACATTGACCGCCTCGAAGGCGCTCGGTGGGTCGGACTCGACGGCGAGCGCGTTCGCCGTCGCGACGTCCCGCACGTGGACGAAGTCCCGGCGCTGCTGGCCGTCCTCGAGGACGAGTGGAGCCTCGCCGCGTGCCAACGCCGACCGGAACAACGACGCGACACCGGCGTACGGCGTGTTCCGCGGCATCCGCGAGCCGTAGACGTTGTGGTAGCGCAGCGCCCATACCGTGCCGCAGGCCTGCCGGGCCCATGCCGCCGCGTAGTTTTCCTGGGCGAGCTTCGATGCCGCGTACAGGCTGCGCGGGTCGAGCGACGCATCCTCGGGAACAAGCTCCGCCTCCAGTGCGCACCCGCACCGGGGACAGGCGGGTTCGTACCTCCCGGCGTCCAGGTCGGCCGGCCATCGCGGGCCAGGGCGTACGCCCCCGTGCTCGACACAGCGGTAGGCGCCCTCACCGTAGACGACCATCGACGACGCGAGGACGAGTCGCCGGACACCCTGCTGATACATGGCGGCCAGCAGGCAGGCGGTCGCAAAGTCGTTGTGCTGGGCGTAGGCGGGTGCGTCGCCAGGGTCGACCCCGTGACCCACCATCGCCGCCTGGTGACAGACGACGTCGACGCCGCCCAGGAGTCCCGCCAGGACCCCAGGCTCCTGGATCGCGGCGTGTACGAAGTGCCGCCCGTGACCGGCGGCCTCGTGACCGACCGACGGCTCGACACCGCCCGCATCATGGGCGGCCGGCAGGAGAGCGTCGACCAGCACGACCTCGTGCCCACGTTCGGTGAGGGCATCGGCCACATGGGACCCGATGAACCCGGCGCCGCCGGTGACGAGGATGCGCATGAGCCGACGCTAGCGGCGCCCGTTGCCGCGTTGGTGGCACCTGCGATTACGGGGTTCTTACGTACGACGTCGCCGGGACGCGCGCCGGCTCGGTGCCGCCCTACGCTGGCCGGCGTGGCGAAAGCGTCGCTCGAGCCGGGAGCTGACCCCGGCAAGACTGCCTTGCGTCGAAGGTGGTCCGGGTGCTCTGCCGATCTGCTGGCCGTGTGCGGGGCGGGCGTCCTGGTCGCCACTGCCGTGGTGGTGGGTGCGGTTCTGAACGACCGGGACGTACCCCTCCATGCGTCGACCGCACCCCTGCGGGGCGGCTGGGAGCCACGGATCGGCCTGGCGACACCGGTCGCCGTGGGCCTTGCGGTGCTCTACGTCGCCGCCGGTCCGGGTATCGCCGCCAGGCTGCGGTGGCGGGCGTTGCTTCCGCTCTCCTGGGCGGCGTCGCTCGGGTGGATCCTCGCGCTCGGCCTGGTCGACGGCTGGCCCCGGCTCGCTCAGCGGTTGGCGAGACCGGGCGAGTATCTCGCCGAGGTGCCGGGTGCGCCAGGGCGGAGCGAGTTGCTCGCCACCTTCGCCGAACGCATCGCACGACGCCCGACCGGGCCAGGTGAACCCGACGCATGGGTGACCCATGTGGCCGGGCACCCCCCGGCCGCGCTGGAGTTCTGGATCCTGGTGGACCGGCTGGGTCTTCGCGGCGGCGGATGGGCGGCAGTGACCTGCCTGGTGCTGGGATCCTCCGCCTGTCTGGCGGTCGCGCTCGCGGTGCGGGCCATCGCGGACGACAGGCTTGCCAGGCATGCGTTGCCGTTCCTCGTCCTGGCGCCGGCCGCGCTGTGGATCGGTGTGTCGGGCGACGCGGTGTTCCTCGCCGTCTCCGCGTGGGGCCTTGCCCTGTTGGCGATCGCGACGAGACTCCGAGGTCTGTCCGGGTGGGCCGCCGCCGGTGCGGCAGGGCTGCTGCTCGGGCTGGGGCTCTACCTGTCGTACGGCCTGGCGCTGATCGGCCTGGTGGCTCTGGGCGTGCTGGTCGCCGGCCGGCGGCTCATGCCCGCCCTCGTCGCCGGCACCGTCGTGGTGGGCGTGGTGATCGCGTACACCGTGGGCGGCTTCTCGTGGTGGGAGGGGTACGAGCAGCTGAGGATCCGCTATTACCAGGGTTGGGGCGCGGAACGGCCGTATTCGTACTGGGTGTGGGCGAATTTGGCGGTCCTTGCCCTCTGCATCGGTCCGGCCGCGGTCGCCGGCATCCGCCGTACGATGGCCGGCCTCCGGTCGACGCCACAGCTCGCGGCGGTCGTACCGCCCACCGTGCTCGCCGTGCTGGCGGCTACCCTCTCGGGCCTCAGCAAGGGCGAGATCGAGCGGATCTGGTTGCCGTTCGCGGTCTGGCTGGTGGCCGGCTGCGCGCTGCTGCCACCCCGCAGTCACCGTTGGTGGCTGGCGGCCCAGGCTCTGACCACACTGGTCGTCCAGCACCTGATCCTCACGAGCTGGTGACTCGGACTACCGGGCGAGACGCGTGCCGATGCCGGCGCAGCCGCCACGCGAGGAGGAACGCGGAGCAGGCGAACAGCACACCGGTGAGCAACAACCACCGGGCGAAATAGTCGGGCGGTGGTTGTCCGGTCACCCCCACCAGATTTCGCGGCAGCCGCAGGATCAGCGGGAAGAAGACCGCGAACACCAGGATGGACAGCGCCGCCGGGATCCGGACGTGGTTGAGCGACGCGGTCCGCACCGGCTCCGGTGCGCGTCGCCGGAGGACCGCCGCGACCGACCGGTCCATCAGGGCGTACAACGGCAGCAGCAACAGGTCATGTCCGAGCGCACCGCCGACGAACCACACGGCGACACCGAACGGATTGGCGGGTACGAACCGCAGCGCCGCGTAGGCAGCGAGGCCGAACGCACTCACGCATGCCAACAGGTGAAGAGGACTCGCCCCGTACCAGCGAATGAACTGCCGTAGGACACTCATGCTCGTCGTCATCGGTCACGTCCGGAATTCAGGTCCAGAAGGTCAGCTGGGAAACCCACTTCGTGCAGTGCACCCCTGGCGCGTTGGGGACGACGATGCGGGCCGGAAAGCCGTGGTCGAGGGACAGGTCCGCTCCATTGACCCGAAGCGCAAGAAGTGACCCGGGATCGCGCACCTGGTTACCTGCCAGGTTGGCCGAGCCGAAGCCGCCTCCCCGTTGCAGCGATTCCACCGCCACGCGGGTCGGGTCACCGACTCCGGCCAGTGAGGACAGGTCTGCGAGGCGTACGCCAGTCCACGTCTGGACCGTCGTCCAGCCTTCGACGCAGGCGATCGGAAGCCGCTCCGAGTGCAACGGCAACGCCAGAAGGTCATCCCTGGACAGCGACAGGACCTCGAGGCCGCGCAGGTCCAGCCGCCACGCGGCCCCGGTCTGCGCCCGGGTGATCCTCCGGTGCGCGGCCGTCTTGTTGACCACGAAGTCGTTCGGTCCGGGACCCTCGGTGGCGCCTCTGGGGGCCAGCACGGCCAGCGGCCGCAGTGGTCCACCGACCGTCTGGCCCGCGGACAGCAACCCCAGCAGGGCGGAGCCGGCTCCCACGAAGCCGAGCGCCCCGCGGCGAGACATCGTAGGAGCCGCGGGCTCGCGAGAGACCAGCACGGTCGCGTCCGCCGGCTCGGGCCGGGTGTCCGAAAGGCCAACCCGGAGTTCGTTCCAGACGCTGCGCGAGCGGAGAGTGCTCACCATCGTGCGCGCCTTGACGGCGACGTGGAACGCCAGTACCGCGACGAAGACCCAGGCGCCGTAGAAGTGCGAGGCGTAGAAGCCGGCGGGAAAGACGTACCAGTACTGGATGTTGAGGATTCCGGTGACGAACACGAAGATTCCCCCACCCACCAGGAGCAGGAGACTGAGGCGCTCCAGCGCATGCGCCGGCGACCTCACCGGCGGCCACGCGAAGAGCCGCGGAATCACCGACCAGAGTTTGGCCAGTACCACAGGGGCGAGCATCAACCCCCCGACGACGTGGATCCCCTGCGTCACCCAGTACAGCCAGGCCGGACGGGTCGGCCACTCGAACAGATAGAAGCCGAGCAGTCCCTTACCAGGCGTGGGATCGTTGAACCGACCGCCCAGCCAGGGATCGTACGACGCGTACGACAGGAGCCCGGTCAGGAACTGCACGGGAATCCCCACCACCAGGATCAGGCCGAGGATCGACGTCAGCCAGGGCCCTCGGATCGGGCTGCGCCACCAGCTCCGTCCACGCATCACTCTCATGCCAGCTCCGCCTGCTCGACCGGCCTGGCGAGCGCGGCGAACGTCCGCCCACCCGCTGTCCAGGTGTCCTTGACAACGAGGTCGACCTCGTGCGCGACGCGGGCGAGGAGGCGCCATCCGACCACCGCCCAGTCCACCGTGGACTCCGCGCCGCAGCCATGGCGAAGCCGCGCCGTCGTGTAGGAGGCCTGGCCCGGATCCGGGTCGTGCTCGACGTAGGCGACACCGCCAGGAGCGAGCAGTTCGCGGACCCGGGCGAGCAGGATCTTCGGTTCGCCACCGATCCCGACGCAGCCGTCCAGCAGGAGGACTGTCGGCCAACGCCCTTCGCAGGGGAGTTCGTCGAACACCGACCGGGTGAGCGCGTTGCCTCCACGCGCCAGGACCTCCCGGACGGCGGTCGCCACCACGTCGATGCCCAATGCGGGAACACCTCGCCGGGCGAGCTCGACCACCATGCGTCCCGGGCCGCACCCCACATCGAGGGTCTGGTGAGAACACCGCCGCAGTACCTCATGATCGACCGCGTCAGGTGGTCGATCCCACCGTGCCAGGTCGACCAGAATCTGGCCGCTCACCGTTGCCTGCCGCGGACCGGGCCGGGCTCCGACGACACATCGAATGCCACGTCAACCACCACGCCGAACACGCTAGGGACGGTGTGGGCGGCGCGACAGCCCAACCCTGCTTACGGAACTGTGACGCCACTACGCAAGACCGGACCGTACCCGTGCCTACGTACGACTAGTACGTCTACGGCGAAGGCGTCGGTGAGGAAGGCGACGGCGGCGAGGACGACGGGTCAAGGCTGACGGTGGGAGAGGCCACCGGTGTCTCGGGCACCGAACCGGTGGGTGTGGGTATCGGGCTCGGCGGCGGCTCGGCTTCTTCGTCGGGTTTCACCTGGTGCCGTTCGATCTGTGCCGAGGTGAGTCCCAGGCCGCCGAGGGTGATCTGGTCCCACGCCCGCAGCTCCCGGGTCGACCGGTCCAGGTAGAGGACGGACAGCGCGACCGGCTGCGGCTCCTCGTACTTCAGCGCACGCATGCCTGCGCCACCCGTCGTGCCCTCCTGCATGAGCCGGCTGCCCTTCGGCAGGACGCGGGTGATCTGCTCATGGCCGTGCCCGGTGAGGAGCAACGACGCGCGGCCGTCGAAGAACGTCGCACCGGCAGTGTCGTGGAAGACGATCGCGTCCACCGCGGGGAAGGAGTTCTTCGCCACCCTTGCCAGGGCGTACGCCTGAGTGGCCACCGCCCGGGTATCGGACTCCGGCACCACGCGTCGCCAGGCCGGCGTGAACCGCGGATCACCGGCGCCGAGGAAGCGGATCCCCTTCACCGTCTTCACCTTGCCGTCCAGCACCACGACGTTCGGCAGCTTCCGCATGGCCTGCTCGGTGATCAGCGAGTCGTGGTTTCCCCGCACCCAGACGTACGGCACGCCGAGGCTCGGTATCCGTTGCAGGAAGTAGTTCTCGGCGGGCAGGCCGTGGTCGGTGATGTCGCCGGAGTCGACGATCAGATCGATGGAGTACTGCTCGGTGACCGAGCCGATGATGTCCCACGCATGCTCACCGAGGTGCAGATCGGACACGTGCAGGACCCGGATCTCGTCGCCGCGCGGCGCCTCGGTCGGGAGCGTGCTCGTGACGTCGTACAACTCCGAGACGCTGCCGACCAGCCGGACCAGACCGTCGGAGTAGGCGTCGAAGCTCTGTGCGAGGTCCTGCGCATTGCCGATCAGGGACGGTGCGCTGGTGAGGAGCCCGGTGTACTTCGGCTCGGCGACCGCGCGGGGATCGAGGGTCGCTCCGGCGACGCCGAACACGGCGAGGATCGCGACCGCCGCCCCACCCCCCGCGACGAGGGTCGGGATCCGGCGGCGGACGACGATCAGCGTGATCGTCATCGCGCCGAGCGCTCCGGTGATCAGCGACTTGGTAGCCGTGGCGTAGATGCCGGTCCGTACGTCGTCGACGATCCTGCCCTCGAGTCCCTGGAGGGCCCGCGGGTCCTGGACGAGCCGTTTCGCCGAGGCCAGGTTGATCGCGTCGACGCTGACCTGGATCTGGACCGGAGCGTCGTGGGTGTCCAACTCCAGGGTGCCGAGCGGCGGCAGCGACACCATCGCCTCACCGCGCCACGACGGGACGAGCCGCATCGTCGTCTCCACCGGCCCGACCGGGACCGTGGTCTGCGCGACGTACATGCCCAGCCACGCACCGCCGGCCGCCAGCCCGGCCAGGCCGACCACCTGGAGCGGACGACGCAACCAGGGAGAGACCTGCTGGAACCACTGGCGGACGACGCCCGCCCACCGTGTCGAGACGGCGGCCGCCTCCCGCAGGGCGCTGGCGGCGAGCGCCAGGCCTCGACGGCCTGGCGTCAGCGGGCGATCAGACATCCGTACCGTTCTACCACCCTCGGCGCCGCCAGGACCGCCAACGCACGGGCGCGGCACACCGGCAGGAACTCCCGACATACTGAACCGATGGTCATCGACGACGTGCTCGTCTTCGGCGCCGAACTGGACGGGGTCTACACGGGAGCGGACGCGGCAGGTGCCGCCGATGCCTGCTGCGGCGCGGGAACAGGGCGCCCTCATCGCAGCACTGAGAACAACCGAAGACCTTGCCAGAACGGATGGACTGTACGAAAAGCTCGGCTTCTCCATCGTCGGCCATGAGCACGCGTGGAACCTCGACGACATCGACGCCCTCACCCACTAGGACGCGGACGTCAGGGCATCAGCGACGAAGTGCCCGAATCGATCGGCGACAGTCTTGACGGTGACGTCAGGGGGACCGAAGTAATTGGCGCTCCGGGTCCAGTAGTCGAGATCTGGCTCCACGCGTGCCGCGGCGACGAGGTCCCACCAGCCACGGTCTGCCAACGGTGCACCGATCTCGGCCTCGTACGCCTCCAGCACCAGGCCGCCGGCTTCCAGCCCGAGTACCAGCGCGACATTGAGTCGGCAGAAGCAGACCTCGGACGCGGGTTGACCGGCCGCTGCCTCCGTCCAGTCCACGACCGCGCTGAGGCGGTCGCCGAGGAACAGGGTGTTGCCGGGATGGAAGTCGTAGTGGACCAGCGTCGGTGGTCCCGCGTCGGTCGGCACCGGTCGGTCACGGACGAGGGACCACATCGCCGCGCTCGGAACACTGCCGTTCAGGTCGGGCCGCTCCTCGGCGAGCGCGCGAATGAGGCGTGCGTTCTCGTCGGGAAGGCCCTCGATAGGCGGCACGGGCACGTCGTGGATCGCCAGCAT
>JBOHED010000102.1:0-5412 GCA_050700915.1 Actinopolymorphaceae bacterium
GGTCTCCGGCCGGGCGGTCGACGCGTTCGGTGCGCACGGCGGCTTCGCCGTCGCCACGGCGGCTGGCGCGGTGATGGCCGTGCTGGCCGCCGCCGGAGCGCGTGCGCTGCGGCCGACGGGGACCGACCCTGGCGCCGGGGCCGGCCGCCACCAGTACGCTGACAGCGCCCAGGGCGGTCATGCGCCTGACCGGCTCGATTCCGCCGTCTCGGAGAGATAGCTCCTCCAGCCAAGGACCACCCTCATGCTCGTCCGTCGCGCCTGGTCGCGCTCTCGCCGCACCAGCTGGGACCAGGTCGCCCTGGTCGACCGCTGGAAGGCGTACCTCACCAACCCACACAGCTATCTACGCCACATCATCGACGAGTACGAGTAGGCGGCCAGTGCGGCGGCCCGCTCAGGTGTCCGCGTCGAACGCCCCGCTGATCCAGCCGATGTAGCGATCGGCCGACCTGCGTACCGCCGCCTTCGCGTCCCGCGCCACCATGCCACCGAAGTTGCCGTACAGCCGATCGAAGGCGTACGGCTCCACCGCGCCGACAACCCGTTCCACGGCGGCGGCCGACAGCGGGATGTTGTTCGGAAAGCTCCGCATGAACGAAGCCCACCGCTGGTCCGGCGTCGGCGCGATCGTGTCACCGGCCAGGAGCACTCCACGCCCGTCGGCGCCTCCCGCCCAGTGCGCCACCGCCGCTCCCCGCGAAGTGCCCACCACACTGCACCAGAGTGACCCCGGGAAAGAGCTCGTACGTACCAGCCCAGAACTCCACCACCGGGTCGGACCGCTGCAGCCATTGCCGGTCAGCCGCCGCGACGAGAATCGGCACACCGCCGAAGGCGCGGCCCCACTCGACCTGGGCGCCGAACATGTGCGGATGGCTGGCCGCGATGGCGGCGACACCGCCGAGCGCGCGAAGCCGATCCGCCCCGGCCGCGTCCACGTAACCGGTCGGATCCCACAGCAGGTTGCCTTCGGGAGTACGCAGCAGGAACGCCTGCTGCCCGATCCCGACCTGCGGCCGCACGGTGACGCCGAACAGGTCCGGCTCGACAGCGTCGACATGAACCCGGTGGCCCGCCGCGGTCAGGTCGTCCAGCGACGTCCACCGCTGGCCGGCGGGTAGGACGTACTGGCGGTCGTCCGCGCAGATCGCACACGTCGCAGGCGGCTGCGCGGTATCGGCGTGTTCGACTGCACAGGTGGCGCAGATCCAGACCGTCACGAACACCCTCCGTCCAAGTGGCGCACGTTGCCTGTCATGTCCGACCCCTGACGCTAGGGCAACGCCGGAACGCGGTCCTCGGCCGCAGGTCGGGTCTGCGCTACAACGATCGCCCTACGACCCAGATGCGTGTCAGGGGGTGGCGCTGGGGTAGGGGCCACCGATACACGGACGCAACGCCTCGCGTCCAGGCAAGCCGAAGGAGGTTCTTCGTGAATGCCGACAACAGAGTCAATCCAGTCGCAGGCAAGGACGTCGGACGTTTTCTGCAGCCCGTCCTCGTCGACCTGATCGCGCTGTCCCTCAACGCGAAGCAGGCGCACTGGCACGTGCGGGGGCGTCACTTCACCCAGGTGCACGAACAGCTCGACACCCTCATCGACGACGTACGCAGACTGTCCGACGACGTGGCCGAACGCCTGGTCGCACTCGGTGTCGCGGTCGACGGCCGCCCGGCCACCGTGTCGAGGACGACCGAGCTGCCCGAGTTCGACGAAGGGTTCCTGGCCGATGACAAGGTGGTGAGCGCGGTCGTCGACCAGATCGACGCCGCGATTGCGCGCTCGCGGGCCGCGGTCGACCCACTCGACGACTTCGACCAGGTAAGTCAGGACGTCGTCATCGAACTCCTGCGTGCACTCGAGAAACACCGCTGGATGTTCGCCGCACAGGTGAGCTGAGGTTTGGGTCCGCCGCGACTTGGGCAGGGCAATGACAGCGAAGAAACACGTTCAAGCCCAGTCCCGCGCGAACGAAGGACTCGCCCATGACACCGGCACCCGCCGTTGACAGCCCAGTACGTGACAGTTCCGTACGTGACATCAGCTCCGTACGCGATCGGTCCGAAACCAGCCCGGCAGCACCTGAATGGCGGGCTGAGCTCGTCCTGGACCACCTGTCCCTGGCCAGGAAACTGGCCAACCGGTACGCCGGCCGCGGCGAACCTATCGACGAACTCGTCCAGGTCGCCATGGTCGGCCTCGCCCAGGCCGCCAACCGGTTCGACCCCGACCGCGGCTCACCGTTCACTGCGTACGCCGTACCGACGATTCTGGGTGAACTGCGTCGACACTTCCGCGACTACTGCTGGTCGGTGCACATCCCGCGCCCGCTGCACGACCTGTACCACGCCGTACTGCAGGCGAACGACCGGCTGACCGGCAAGCTTCAGCGGGCTCCCACGGTCCGCGAGCTGGCGGCCGACCTCGACGTCGGCGAGGACCAGATCATCCAGGCCCAGGAGAGTGCGGCGGCCTATTCGGCGTTGTCTCTGGAAGGCCCGGCCACGTCCGCGTCCGCCACCGACGGATCCGACGGCGACGGCGTTCAGCTGGGCGACCTGCTCGGCTCCGAGGACACCGCGATCGACCGGGTCGAGCAACGGGAAGCGGTCCGCGACGTCCTCGCCGACGTGCCGCCCCGCGAGTCGAAGATCCTCACGTTGTGGTTCTACGGCGACCGTACCCAGGCGCAGATCGCCGAGGAGATGGGGATGTCGCAGATGCACGTATCGCGACTGCTCGCCATGACCCTGGCCAACATCCGGGCGGCCGTGCTCGAGGAGAACCACGGCCCGATCAAGTGGCCGATCCCTCGACGGCGCCGGAAGGCCAGCTGAGCTGGCGTCGGTCACTCCGGCGGTGGAGCGGTGGTGTCCTTGTAGGTCCGGCGCTCCGAGCTGGTCTGCTTGCCGTCCTCGAACACCTGGTGCTGGGTCACGGTCGTGCCACGCCGGCGCTTGGACCAGATGGTGAAGGTCAGCACCAGCATGGTGATGCCGGTGAGGATCAGTACCCATCCCACGACGTTGATGCGGAGCCAGTCCGGCTCGCCATCCACGGCGAAGGCCAGGATGGCGCCGAACGCGATGAGGAAGATGCTTGCGCCTATGCTCACGATGCCACCTCCTTGATGATCAGCTACCCGGGTGGCGCCCTGTCACACGTTGCCGTCAGCCTTTGGCGTCGGACCATCGGCGTACGCAGGTGATGTCGGCGACGAAGCGCACACCGCTGCCGGCCGCCCACACACCGGCGGTGGAGTCCAGCACGCGGGCCAGCAGGTCCGCCGCGGCCTCGGCCTGGACGGCAGGTACGTGCACGAGCAGCTCGTCGTGCAGGCACAGCACGATCTGGCCGCCCAGCGGAAGCAACCCGATCCGGGCGCTGGCCGCCCATGCCTTGAACAGCTCCGCCGCCGCACCCTGGACGACGGCGTTCCGCGCGAAGCGACCGTGCCCGGTGATGGCGTGGCTGCCCTGACCTGGGCCGACGTCGTGGACGGAGGCGTCGTCCGAATCCCCTGGTTCCTCCACCGCGTCGGGCCAGCCCAACCGGATCAGCCGGCCCCCGAACGTACGGACGTCCTGACGCTGGTTGCCCGCCTGCTCCGCCGTACGGAGATATCCGATCGCGTCAGGGAAGGCGACCTCCATCCGTTTCAGCGCCTCCCCTGCGGGGCCCGAGGTCTGGCCGTACATCGCGGCGAGGACCGCGACCTTGGCTGTCGGCCGGTCGCAGTGGAGCTCGGCGGCGACCGGTGCGTACATGTCGTCGGCGCGGGCCGCCGCCGTGAGCCCCGCGTCGCCTGACACCGCGGCGAGCACCCGGGGCTCGACCTGCCCGAGGTCGGCACGTACCAGCACGTGACCCGGCTCGGCCACCACCGCGACGCGGAGGCCGGCCGGGAGGTTGTGCAGGCCGGCCGACGCGGTCATCCGCCCGGCGGCGGCGTCGGCGGCGCCCCACTCACCGCGCAACCGCCCGTCGCCGCCGACGTGCCGGTCGAGCCAGCCGTAGCCGTAGGTCGTCGCGATGCGTTCGGCCTTGCGCCAGTCGAGCAGCGCCGCCACACCACGATGGGTCGACCGGAACGGCTCCAACCGCCACGACCGTGTGTCGGGATAGTTGAACCCGACCCGGGCGAGCAGGTCACGCACCTGAGCGGGATTGCGGAGGTCGCAGCTGACGCCGGCCGGGAAGTGCGCCAGGACCGCGGCGTCGCGGCGTTCGCGGATCACGACCGCGTCCTGCTCGTCCGCCGGACGCGCGCCGACGAATCCCGCGATCATCGCCTCGGCGGCCGGCCGGTCGACGGGCAGACCGTCGTGTTCGAGCTCGACGGCGAGCAGTGCGGCGGCCGATTCGGCGTACGCCGTGAGGACCGGCAACGGCAGCGCCCGCGGTGCCGCCCTGGGGTCGGGTAGCGCGCGCAACGCCTGCTCCTGGCGGCTCTGGACGGCCAGTGCGAGAGCGGCCCAGGTCGGCGCGGCGGCGAGGAGGCCGGCAGCCTCGGTGGGGCCGTCGCCGGCCGAGGTCCAGTCGCGCTCGGCCCAGCGGCGGAGCAGCTGTCCGTCGGGCCCGACCCCAGCGACCGGGCTGGACCCGGAGCCGGGGCCGGACGCGGAGCCGGGGCCGGACGCGGAGCCGGGGCTGGCACTGGTCGGCTCGTCCTCCTCGGCCGCGGCGAAGTCGAGCAACGTGACCTCACGTCTGACCGGCCGGCGCGATGGCTCGGACAGGTCGTGGACGGCCGCCCACACCGCGGCCGGGTCGTCACGGTGGCCGCCGTAGAGAACCCGGTGGACGGCGGCGAGGTCCCAGCACGTCGTCAGGCGTACGCCGGACGCGAGCAGCGGGCCGGCGGTCGTCCGCGCATCCCACCAGGTCCACCGCGGGCGCAGGCGCGCGGCGACCTCAGCCACCACCGGCGTGGGATCTCCGGCGATGGTCCACTGGGCGGAGCCGTCCGGTGCCGCCGCGACGCCGACTCCCGTCCCCGGCACGACGGCAAGAGCCAGCGGATCCCCCGGGCCGATCCCGGCGGTGACGAGGGCGTCGACGAGCCCGGGAAGGTCCACCGTCTGACCGCCGAGGCTCGGTTGCCGCACTCCCCCATCCTCCCTTGACCCGCCGACACTCCAGGACGTACAGCGGACAGGCTCTAAGCTCCTTCCTGATGACGCAGGCGTCACGAGTGGGAGATTCTCCGGTGCAGCCATTGCAGAGCGGCGACCCGCGGCAGATCGGCGTGTACGCACTCCAGAGCCGGCTGGGCTCGGGCGCCATGGGCACCGTCTACCTCGGATTCTCCCCAGGCGGGCGTCCGGTCGCGGTCAAGATGGCGCGGGCGGAACTGGCCGACGACCCGGACTTTCGCGAGCGCTTCCGCCGCGAGGTCGAGATGGCCC
>JBOHED010000103.1:0-6325 GCA_050700915.1 Actinopolymorphaceae bacterium
ACGCACGTGGCGCCTGGCGCTGGCGGCTGGATGTCTCACGGGGGCTTCAGATCACTTCTGTTTCCGTGAAAGGGAACCATGAACGCCCGTTCCTTCATTCAGCGACGCCTCGGTGGCGCCGCACGCAGCATCGGCACGCTGGCCCTCGGCCTGCTACTCGCCGTGATCGGCGCCCTCCTCGTCGTCCAGCCCGCGTCGGCCGACCACCAGGCGTCGGGCGCCAATGGCTCGGTCAAAATCGACGCTGCCCCCGTTGACGACGACCCCTCCAACGAGCCACACGTGCCTTGCAGCTTCGATCTGCAGTTCTTCGGATTCGACCCCGGCCCTGGCACGAACGCGGCTGTCGTGACCTTCAACGTCTGGGCGCCGACCAACCCCAACCCCCCGGTGGTGTCGCCACTTCCGGACAAAGGACGCTTGTCGTTTGACTTCACTGGCGGAAACGACCCGAGCAACGTCCTCAACCACGCCGAGACCTATGAGCTCGACACGACTGGTCTCGAGCCGCACCCTGAGCAGGGCTTCCACATCAAGGTCGACGTCACAGTGACTGACGCGGGCGGCAAGGTGGCGTTCCACAAGTACAAGGTGTTCTGGGTGGCACCGTGCGCGACGCCGACGCCGACGCCGACCCCGGAACCGACCGAGACCCCGACGCCGGAGCCGACCGAGACTCCTGAGCCGACCGACAGCCCGGAGCCGACACCCTCGGACAGCCCGGTCCCGACGAGCACGCCGGTGCCAGGCCCTGGTCCGACCGGGTTCGACGGCGGCTTCGGCGCAACGGCTGGCGGCGGACCGGCCGGGGGACTCGGTTCGGTTGCCCTGCTCGGCTGGGTCGTTCTGCTCGCCGGCATGGCGGCGATGGCGCTCGGCGCGTTCCGGCTCCTGAAGCCGGCGCGCCAGGGTGGACATGACGCCTAAGGCCGTCCGTCTGCTGTACCTCGCCGTCGGCCTCGTGCTGGCGGTGACGGGAATCTTCCTCGCGAGTGGGCCCCTGTCCGGGGCCCACTCCGGGGGAGAGTCCGCGTCGGGGGGTGGCGGCAGCTCGCGGACCGTGGACGAGGGAGCCCGGCCCACAGCGAACCGAGACCCAGCAAAAGACCCAGCCGACCACGATGCAGCGAACCACGACCAAGCCGGGGCGGGCCTTCCGTCCCGGGTCGACATTCCCCGTCTGCGCGTCAGTGCACCGGTGCAGAACATCAGCATGAGCAATGACCCGGACGATCCGAAATACCGCACCCTGGTCCCGCCCGACGACCCTGACACGGTCGGGTGGTGGCGGGACGGCCCCAAGCCAGGCGCTGGTGTGGGCACTGCCCTGATCGTCGGTCACACCCTGAAGAGACCTGGCGTCGAGGGAATCGGCGGCGGAGCCCTCGGGCATGCCAGCCAACTCCGGCAAGGTGACCGGATCGACGTCCTCACCGACCATGGGGTCGTCCGCTACCAGGTCTCCGAGGTCGTACCGGACAAGGCGTTCGAGCAGGTGGCAGAAGAGGCTCAGCGCATCGACGATCGGCACTTCCCAGGTGGGCGGCTTGCGCTGATCACCTGTTGGTACGACGGTGCGCGGTTTACCGGCAACACCTTCGTCTTCGCCCAACCGGTGTAGGGAACCACCTCACCGGTAGCCCTTGGCCTGGAGTTCGTAGAGCTCGGCGTACCGGCCGCGTTCTGACATCAGTGCGCCGTGGCTGCCGACCTCGACCACCCGACTTTTGTCGAGGACGACTACGAGGTCGGCTGAGGCGACGGTGGAGAAGCGGTGGGTCACCAGAAGCGTCACCCCCCCCCGCCGTCCAGTCGCCTTGGCGGCACTCGCGTACCGCTCGAAGAGGGCGTGTTCGGTCGCGGCGTCGAGGGCCGCGGTAGGTTCGTCGAGGACGAGAAGCAGTGGGTCGGTACGCATCATGCCCCGCGCGATCGCCAGCCGCTGCCACTGTCCGCCGGACAGGTCCACACCGTCCGGCCACGCGGCTCCGAGCTGGCTGGCGAGTCCGGCCGGCAGGGTGGTCAGGACTTCGTCGCTCGCGCCGTCGCGGAGAGCGCGACGCACCGTGGAGTCGTTGTCGACGTATGCAAGGTCGCCGACGCCGACCGACTCCCCGGCCGTGAACTCGATCCTGGCATGGTCCTGGAACGCGCCGGACAGGCGGGACCGCCACGCCACCAGGTCGAGTGCGGCGAGGTCGGTGCCGTCGACCAGGATCCGGCCACGGTCCGGCCGGTAGAGGCCGGCGAGCAGCTTGACGAGCGTCGACTTCCCGGCACCGTTCTCGCCGACCAGCGCGACGACCGACCCGGCGGGCAGGCGGAGGGTGAGGTCGACGAGAGTGGGGGTTTCGGCGCCGGGATAGGTGTATGTCAGCCGCTCCAGGCTGATCCCGTGCCGCAGGGCGGCCGGCGGGGAGGTCGTCCCCCGATGGTCCGCCCGCACGCTCTCGTCATAGTCGCGGAGCCAGAGAAACCGTCCGGTGATCCGTACCAGCCGGGCCATGTTGTGCACCGACCACTGCAGGACCTCGCCGGTGGTCCGCAGGCGTCCCACCAACATGACGGCGAGGACGAGAGCGCTGACCGGTACGCGGCTGCGGATGGCGTCCCAGGCCATCCAGCTGAGAACGCCCGCCGCGACCGCGAAGAAGAACACCGAACACGTGCCGGACACCAAGCTGCTGCGTACCGACAGGTTGACGTAGGGCGCCCGCCATGCCGCGACGGCGGCATCGAGGCGGGTACGAAGCAACCGGCGCAACCCGAAGACCCGCAACTCCGCACCTGACCCTGCGTGGGTGCCCAGGTCGAGCAGGTGGGCGCTCAGCCGACCCGGCTCCGCTGATGCCTTCTCGGCTTGTGCCTGCCAGCGGACCACCCACCGGGTCGAGAGCAGGTTCGGCAACCCGGCGACGACGAGGAGGAGAAGGCGCAGGTCGGCGGTCGCGGCGAGCAGGACGGTACCGACCGCGAACACCAGGTTGTTGAGCGTGTTCAGGATGCTGTTGAGCGCCGAACCGAGCGCGCCCTGGTGGTCCCGGATCGCCTGCATCTCGTCGAGATGGCGCGGCGACTCGTGGTGGTCGAGGATGGGGATGGCGGCGGTGATCCGGGCGATCTCGGTGTCGAACGCGAAGCCGACGCGTTCGAGCTGACTGATCCGTGCGTGCGTACCGGCCATGTCCAGTACCCAGGTGAGGCCGATCGAGCAGGCGTACGCGCCGACGGCCAGTGCCATGCGTCCGGAGTCGTGGCGCAGCGCGCCGTCGACGAACCACGCGAGGTACAGCGGCTGCAACAGGGCCAGCACCCTGGCCGAGGCCTCGCACAGGCAGACCACGGACTGCCACGGACTCACCCGGACCGACATCGCCGTCACGAGCCAGATGCCGCGCAAGGCGGTCGTGAGCGCCTTCACGCCCCCGGTCCGTTCTCTTGGGCGTTGTCCCGGTCATCGACCTGGCCATCGTCCTGGCCACTGGCAGCCGCGAACCTGCGGGCCTGCAGGGTGAACATCTGGGCGTACGTCCGGCCGGCGGCCATCAGCTCGTCGTGGCTGCCGTCCTCGATGAGGCGTACGCCGGAACCAGGCTGGTCGGGGTCCTCACCGAGCACGACGATGCGGTCGGCGTGGCGGACACTGGAGAGGCGGTGGCTCACCAGCAGGGTCGTCATCCCGCGGGTCACGTCGAGGAACCGGTCGAAGAGCGCGGCTTCGGCGCGGACGTCGAGTGCGGCCGTGGGTTCGTCGAGGACGAGTACGCCGGCGCCACCGGACAGAGCAGCCAGGGCACGGGCCAGGCCGACGCGCTGCCACTGCCCGCCGGACAGGTCGGTGCCGCCGGCGTACTCCGGGGAGAGGACCGTGTCCCACCCGTGGTCGAGCCTCGCCATGAGTGCGGTGCCGCCCGCGTCGGACAACGCATGCGCGAGGACCTGATCGTCATCGTGGTGGGCGAGGGAGCCGAAGCTAACGTTGTCGCGCAGTGGAAGGTGGTAGTGCACGAAGTCCTGGAAGATGACGGCGACCTTGCGCCGGGTCTGTTCGTCGCTGGCCGGGTCTCCGCCGTCGACGCGGACGCTGCCCGAGTCCGGTGGATACAAGCCGCACAGCAGCTTGATGAGCGTGGACCTACCGGTGCCGTTCGCCCCGACGACCGCCACGGACTGTCCCGGAGGAATGGCGAGCGACAGGTTCTCGACGGTCGGTTCGCTGCGGGCCGGATAGGTGAAGGTCACGTCCCTCAGCTCGATCGGCTTGGCGCCGCCGGCAGGGACCGTCGGGCCGCCATCTCCTTGGCCCGCCGCGTCGTTGCGGTCGCTGTCGTACGTGTCGGGACTGTCGTACGGGCCAGGAAGCACAGACAGGCCGAGCTCGGTGCGAAGCTCGACGAGCTTCGCCATGGCGGAGGTGTTGCGCGCCAGGGCGGTGTCGTGGTCGCCGAGCGGACCGAACGCCTCCAGGGCGAGGGTGGACTGGACGAGGGTGACCAGCGCCGCCAGCGACACGACGCCGGCCGCGGCGTCTCGGGCGAGCAGCCCGAGGATCGCGCCGTTGGCGACGAGCATGAGCGCCAAGGTCACCATGATCGGGCCGAGGCTGCGGTTTCGGTGTTGCCACACCATGGTCATGGCGTCGCGCCACACGGTTGCGTAGCGGTCGACGAGCCAGCCGACCATGCCGAACAGCCGCAGCTCCTTCGCGGCCGGCGCACCCGTCAGCAGACCTCGGACGTAGGTCGCGCGACGGCGTTGGTTGCCGGTCACGTCGAGGAGGTCGTCGAAGACCGTGGCGATCCACTGTGAGAAGACCCTGGACAGGACCAGGTAGGAGCCGGCGGCAACAAACGGAGCCCACCAGCGCCACGAGACCAGGACGGCGAACGCTCCGATGCCTGTCAGCCGGATGTTGATGATGTTCCACGTGTGTTCGACACCACTGAGGAAGGTCCAGTCCCGGAACGCCTCCATCAGGGCGTCCATCCGGCCGGAGATGCCAGGATCCTCCAGGTGCGCGATGCCTTGCGGAGCCGTGCCGACCTCCACGAGCGTGTCGTAGGCCAGCCGCAGGTAGCGGGCGGAGACGACCTGCTCCAGTGACCCGCCCACCGCCGCGAAGACGGGCCCGGCGACGAACAACCCAGCGGTGACGATGAGCCACTGCCAGGCCTGCGCGGCAGCGGGAGAACCTGCCCCGCCGGCGATCGCGTCCGGCAGTGCGCCGACGAGCCGTCCGGTGGCGATCAGGCTGGCGGTGTTCAACCCCGCGGAGGCGACCGTCAGCACCAGACAGGCCACCGAGTGTGCGGGTGCCGCGCGCCACAGGAGTCGGGCGTGCAGCAGGTAGCGGCTGCCGGAGAGCGAGCGGCCGAGTGCGGTCAACAAGAGGTGTCCGGCGCGAGGAAGTCTCCTGAATCGCGACGCGTCAGTCGACCGACTTGAGGAGCTGCTCGATGGACTCTAGTCGTGACCTGATCTCGGCTGTCTCCTCGCGTACCTTCGTCAGGTCCTGCTGCAGCCCTTCCTGGACGCCTATCGAGTCTTGGGCGAGCTTCCTGAACTGCCGCTCCTCCTGATGGGCCACCGGCCACGGTGCCCTCCTTCGACGCGTAAGCCGGGTGACGAGCAACAGGAGAACGATGAAGGCGAGGACGCCGAAGACCCAGATCTGCATGTCGGACACGGTCACGTTCCTTCCTGGTTGGCAGTGGGGTGGTGCTCGGTCAGCGTGCGTACGGCGCGGGCGATGGTGTCGGGGGAGAGGCGGAACGCGAACGAGGTGAGGCTGTAGTAGTTGACCGCCTTGCCGTCGGTTGCGAGTTCGAGCTGCGCGGTGACGAGTCCGGCGGCCTGGAGCTTGCGTAGGTGCATCTGGAGCAGGGGCCGGCTGATGCCGAGCTGGCGCGCCAGCTCACTGACGTATTTCCGACCCGGTTCGAGCGCCGCGACCACCCGGAGCCGGTGCGGGTTGGCCAGCGTGCTCAACACCTGGAGCAGCTGATCTCCGGTCAGCTCGCTCTCATGCATGATCAACCTTGCACATGCCAAGAATTATTGGCAGGTGCTTCCGGTGCTGTCAACGGCACGGCACAATCGATCCACCGACCGCCCGCGCCACCCCGACCGTGGGGAGCGCCCGGCGGTCACGATGTCGGGAGGGCAACCAAGTGGTCCGGCTTTCTACGCGTACGGCGGACAAGGCGTCCAAGATCGAGACCTTCGCCCCGACCGCGGGACGGATCCTCGGCGTCCTCACCTTGGCGATCGGGGCGGTGATCCTCGCCGACATCGTTCTCGAGTGGCGCACCTGGGACGGGCTCAC
>JBOHED010000104.1:0-11882 GCA_050700915.1 Actinopolymorphaceae bacterium
CCGCTGATCGACTTCTTCGGCCGCGGCGGCGCCCTCAAGTCGAGCTGGTACGGCGACTGCCTGCCCACGCGCGACTTCCCGATGCTGGTCGACCTCTACCAGCAGGGCCGGCTCGACCTCGACGCCTTCGTCTCCGAGGAGATCGGCATCGACGACGTCGAGGCGGCGTTCGCCAAGATGCACGCGGGTGACGTCCTGCGCTCGGTGGTGGTGCTCAAGTGAGCGCACGCATCGAACGCGTCGTGACGTCCGGGACGTTCAGCCTCGACGGCGGCACCTGGGAGGTCGACAACAACGTCTGGCTGCTCGGCGACGACCGCGAGGTGCTCGTGATCGACGCCGCGCACGACGCCGGCGCCATCCTCGAGGCCGTCGGCGACCGCGAGGTCGCGGCCATCGTGTGTACGCACGGCCACAACGACCACATCAGCGCGGTCGGCGACCTCTGGGACGCCACGAAGGCACCGATCTGGCTGCACCCGGCCGATCGGATGCTGTGGGACAGGGTCTATCCCGACATGGGACCGGGCGGAGCGCTCACCGACGAGCAGCCGTTCACCGTCGCCGGTGTCGAGCTCCGCGCCCTCCACACCCCCGGCCACTCCCCCGGCAGCGTCAGCCTGCGGGCGCGTGACCTCGACGCGGTGTTCACCGGTGACACGCTGTTCGCCGGTGGACCTGGCGCGACCGGTCGTTCGTACTCCAACTTCGACACGATCATCGCCTCGATCCGCGACCGGCTCTTCACGCTGCCTCTGGAGACGGTCGTCTACACCGGGCACGGCGATACGACAACCGTCGGGTCGGAGATCCCGCACCTGCAGGAGTGGATCGCCCGCGGCTGGTGAAAGACGCGCACGTCGGCGGTGATCGTCGTCGGTGGTGATCGTCGTCGGCGGCGTAGCTCGGCTGCTGTCTCGGTGAAGTGTGGTCGGCTCTTGGCACGGCCAAAGGCGGCCTCCCGTTCCCAGTCGATGGCACTGGCGTCCAGGCGTTGCCAGACTCGTGAGGCGGAGATGAAATGGGCCAGTCGAGGAGAGCATGAGCGCGAGGAGCCCCGACGGAGGTACGCCGAGGGACGAGGCGTGCCGGAGTGAGGCACCACAGCGGTCATGCAAAAGGGGAACAGCATGAGCCAGCTCAGCACCGACCTGCGCTCCACGATCGAGTCGCAGGGGTATGTCGTCGTCCGTAGCGTCGTACCGCGGGCTGCGACGGAGGCCGTCGTCGCCGACATCTGGCGGCACACGGGGGCACGGCCGGACGACCCGGAGTCGTGGTATGCCGAGGGCATCGTCGCCCCCACCGGCATGATCGAGATGTACCACTACGCCTCGATGTGGAACACCCGCCAGCACGAGCGGGTCCACGCCGTCTTCGCCGAGATCTTCGGCACCGAGCGCCTGTGGGTGAGCCTCGACCGCGCCAACCTCAAGCCGCCGGTGCACCCGGACCATCCGGACTACGACCACAAGGGATTCATCCACTGGGACGCCGACATCGCGTCGTATCCGGACGTACCGTTCCATGTGCAGGGAGTGCTGGCGCTCGTCGACACCGACGAGTCGATGGGTGGATTTCAGTGCGTACCGGAGATCTACCAGGATCTCGCGGCCTACCTCGAGCGTCATCCGCCGAAGGACGGCTCCCGGGTGCCGGATCTCTCCGGCTACGAGATCACCAAGATCCCGCTGAACGCCGGCGACATGGTGATCTGGACCAACCTGCTGCCGCATGGCAACGGGCACAACACCTCCGACCGGCCGCGCCTCGCGCAGTACATCTCGATGAGTCCCGCGCCCTCCGACGGCGAGCGGCAGGACCACCGCGATCAGCGCATCCGAGTGTGGCAGCAGAACCTTGCCCCATCGGAAGGTAAGCGACCGTTCCCGGGCGATCCGCGCAGGATCGAAGAGGCGCGTACGCAACCGGCACCGCTCACGTCGCTCGGCCGCAGGTTGCTCGGCGCCGACCCCTGGTAGGCGATTGCGTGAGGCCACCTTGCCCAAACGGGCCCTCGCATGAGGGGCACCCTGCACGAAACGCCCCGGACGGCCCGTCGGTCGACGCATCCGATGCGGAGAAGTGGCATACCGTCCAGCGATCCTGTATGCCACTTCTCCGCATTCGAGCGTTCGTTGCGCTAGAAGTGGCAGGTCACCGCGACTCCGGTCATCCCGACGCGACTCGGCCTGCCCAGACGATCTCAGCTTGCCCAGCGACTTGGGTCACGCCGCGACTCGGCCTGTTCCGCGGCCGACTCGTGGGAACCGAGCGCGCCGCTCTCGCGGTCACCGGCGGACAGCTCATGGGCCAGGCCGCCCGCAGCCTTGTCCAGGAACCGCAGCAGTTCCACCGGGAACGGCAGGACGACGGTGGAGTTCTTCTCCGCGGCGACCTCGACAATCGTCTGGAGCAGGCGGAGTTGGAGCGCGGCCGGCGCGTCGGTCATCGCACCCGCGGCCAACGCGAGCTTCTTCGACGCTTGGAACTCCCCGTCAGCTGTGATGATGCGGGACCGCCGCTCGCGCTCGGCCTCCGCCTGACGTGACATGGACCGCTTCATCGTCTCCGGCAGGGCGACGTCCTTGATCTCCACCCGGTCGATCGAGACTCCCCAGCCGACGGCCGGGCTGTCGATCATCAGGGCGAGTCCCTCGTTGAGCCGTTCACGGTTGCAGAGCAGGTCGTCGAGTTCGCTCTTGCCGATGATGGAACGCAGGCAGGTTTGCGCGACCTGGGCTACCGCGAATGTGTAGTCCTGCACCTCGACGCAGGCACGGATCGGATCCACGACGCGGAAGTAGACCACCGCGTCGACGCGCACGGTCACGTTGTCGCGGGTGATGCCTTCCTGCGCCGGAACCGGCATCGTGATGACCTGGACGTTGATCTTGTGGAGGCGATCCACGACCGGCACGATCGTCGTCACTCCGGGGGTCCGCGGGTGGTCCTGGACCCGACCGAGCCGGAAGACCACGCCTCGCTCGATCTGACGTACGACGCGAACGCTGGCCGCGAGTGCGACCACGACGAACATCAAGACCACAAGGACGATCGCGAGCGCCATGCCGACCTCCTCGTCAGCACATGCCGCCTCCACTGGCAACCCTATGCCTGCGTTGGCCGAATCGCGGAGCTGTGGCCTGTCCGGGGCAGGGACGTTCGCGGCAATCCCGCCAAGATCGCGGGACAGGGCGGGCGACTGGTACGCCCTCCCTGATCATGAAGGAAACCTCCGGGGTATGCGGCCGGAAATCCTTCATGGTCACGATCATGATCACTTCAACGGGACTGCCCTCAAGGTCGAGGGGCGCCGTTGACGGGGAGGAGGATCGAGTAGAGCGACGTCGTGGCGCAGATGAAGAGCCGGTTGCGACGGGGGCCGCCGAACTCCACATTCGCGACGGTCTCGGGCACGAGTACCTTCCCGATCAGGGTGCCGTCGGGGTCGTAGCAGTGCACGCCGTCGGCTGCGCTCGCCCAGATCCGCCCGGCGTCGTCGAGCCGGAAACCGTCGAACAGGCCGTTCGTACACACCGCGAAGACGTCACCACCCGACAGCGACGTGCCATCGTCGGACACCTCGAAAACTCGCATGTGACGCGGCCCGTCCGCCACGTGCGTAGCCCCGGTGTCGGCGATGTAGAGCCGCCGTTCGTCGAGGGAGAACGCCAACCCGTTCGGGCGTACGAAATCGTCGGCGACGATCCGGACCTCGCCTGTGGTGGGGTCCAGCCGATAGACGTGGCAGCCGCCGATCTCGCTCTCGGCCCGGTGGCCCTCGTAGTCGCTGTCGAGGCCATACGCCGGGTCGGTGAACCACACGGAGTCATCGGAGTGGACCACGGCGTCGTTGGGGCTGTTGAACCGCTTGCCTTCGTAGGTGTCGGCGAGCACGGTGATCGAGCCGTCGCGCTCGGTTCGGGTGACCCGCCGGTTGCCATGCTCGCAGGTGACGAGGCGGCCCTGACGATCGACCGTGTTGCCGTTGGAGAAGCCCGCCGGCTCCCGGAAGACACCGACCGTTCCGGTGGTCTCGTCCCAGCGGAGCTGCCGGTCGTTCGGGATGTCGCTCCAGACGAGGTAGCGACCGGCCGGGAAGTAGGCCGGGCCCTCCGCCCACCGGGACCCTTCGTAGAGCTTCTCGAGTCGGGCACTGGTCTTGACGCATGAGGCGAAGCGATCATCGAGGATCTCGAAGGTGGGGGACGCGTCGGACATGCAAACCTCCAGCTCGGACGGCACGTGCCTCAGGGCACCGTCACGGACGCTAGCGGGCACGACCTCCCGGGCGCGAGAGGGTACGACGACCGATCCAGGCTCGCCAACGCGGCGGGGGCGGCCGGCCCGACTCCGCGAGCCTTCTGCGGAGGCCCCGGATACGCGGTGATGAAGCGCCTATAATTTCGGTGCGCCGCGACCTGCGAGCCAGGCGTGGACGGTGCCGCGTGAGCGACACACCCGGGCATGCCTCCGCCCCAGCGGGGGTAGCCACACCGTATGGCCCTGACGGGCCCCATACCGAAAGCCGTCTGGTATCTCCGATGCGAGAACTAGAACGGGACCGAGACGCGCGGGCTGAGCCCTGCGCCTCGCCCGAGTTCGGCCGGATCGCCGTGATCGGCGGCAGCGGCCGGGTCGGCGGTTCTGTCGTCCAAGCCGCCCGGACCGCCGGGCTCGAGGTCAGCGCCGTCGGGCGCGATCGCGTCCCCGAGGCCACGACCGCGGACATCGTCCTCCTTTGCGTACCGGATCGGGCGATTCCGGACGTCGTCTGCGCCCTGGCGACCGCCTCCACAGCGTCAGAGCCCACCCGCGTGGCGTACGTCGGTCATACAAGTGGCGCGTCCGGGCTGGACGTCCTCGCGGCGTTCACCGGCGCTCAGGCGTTCTCCCTCCATCCGCTGCAGACCATCCCGCACGCAGGGACCGATCTCGGCGACGTTCCCTGCGCGGTCGCCGGCGCGACCCCTGCGGCGACGACGACGGCCGAAGCGCTGGCAAGGCGGTTGGGCATGCGGCCGTTCGCGGTCGCGGAGGAGCATCGGCCCCTCTACCACGCCGCGGCCGTCATGGCGTCGAACTTCCTCATCTCCCTGGAGGAGGCGGCGGCGGGCATTCTCACCCGCGCGGGCGTGGCCGACGCCCGGGAGGTTCTCGCTCCCCTGGTACGGCAGACGGCGGCGAACTGGTCACACTCCGGCGGCGCCGCGCTGACCGGGCCGATCGCTCGCGGCGACGAGGCCACCGTGGCACGGCACGTCGCCGCGCTCCAGGCGTACGCGCCGGATCTCCGACCGCTGTACGACCTGCTTGCCACGCACACGCGGGCCGTTGCCGGACGTCCGCCCGACAGTCTGGACGGCCAACGTCCTGATCCCGCAGGAGGTACCCAGGTGAGCACGCCGCGGATCGTTCGTACCCGGGAGGCACTCCGCACCTTTCTGGCTCCGGCTCGCCGCGAGGGCCGGACGGTCGGACTCGTCCCCACGATGGGTGCCCTGCACGAGGGGCACCTCACCCTGCTGCGCACCGCCCGCGCGCGGTGCGACGTGGTGGTGATGAGCCTGTTCGTCAATCCGGCGCAGTTCGGCGAGGGAGAGGACCTTGCCGCCTATCCGCGTGACGAGGAGCGGGACGTACGGCTGGCAGGCGATGCGGGCGTCAATGTCGTCTACGCGCCGGATGCCGCGGACGTCTACCCGGACGGTTATGCCACAAGGGTCGAGGTCGGCGGCGGCCTCACCGACGTCCTGTGCGGTGATCCGGAGCGGCGTGGTCCTGGCCACTTCCGCGGCGTCACGACGGTCGTGGCGAAGCTGTTCAACGCGGTCGGGCCGGATGTCGCGTTCTTCGGGCAGAAGGACGCTCAGCAGGCGGGGGTCATCCGCCGGATGGCGCGGGACCTGGAGTTCGGGGTCGAGATCGTGGTCGTCCCGACTGTGCGCGAGGCCGACGGTCTCGCGATGAGTTCGCGCAACGTCTATCTCGATTCGGCGGATCGTGCCCGTGCGCTCGCACTGAACCGTGCCCTCACGGCGATCCGGGACGTAGCGTCGGCGGGCGAGACCTCCACCGAACGGGCGCTCGCCCTCGGCCGGAAGATACTCGCCGACGCGGGCATCGAGCCGGAGTACCTCGAGGCCCGGGACGCCGACGATCTCTCGGTGGCCGCGAATTTCGGCGTACGACCGGTCCTCGTCGCGGTCGTCGCCCGGGTCGGACAGGCCCGACTCATCGACAACACCGTCATCACCCGACGCGCCGACGACCAGGAGGACGACTGACGATGCACCGCACCCTGTTGAAGTCCAAGATCCACCGGGCGACCGTCACCGGATGCGACGTCGACTACGTCGGCAGCATCACCGTCGACGCCGACCTGATGGCGGCGGCCGAGCTGATCCCCCACGAACAGGTCCACGTCTGGGACGTCGACAACGCCGCACGGTTCGTCACCTACGTGATCGCCGGTCCGGCCGGCTCCGGCACGATCCAGGTCAACGGCGCCGCGGCCCACCTGGTCGAGTCGGGGCACAAGGTGATCGTGGCGTCGTTCGCCTCGTTCGCGGCCGAGGAGGTGTGGGCGCACGAACCGGCCGTGGTCCACGTCGACGCCGGCAACACGATCGTCAGGGTGGACTCCGATCCAGGGACACTCCTGGGCTCCCCCCTCGCTTCGCAGGCAGGTGACCTTCGATGACCGCCCGGACGCGCATGACCATTCCGCGCCTGGCGGAGATGAAGACGGCCGGGGAACCGATCGTCATGGTGACGGCGTACGACCATCCGTCGGCGCAGGTCGTCGACAAGGCGGGTGTCGACGTGGTCCTGGTGGGCGACTCGGCGGCGATGGTGGTGCTCGGCCACGACTCGACAGTGCCGGTGGGGATGACCGAAATGCTGGTACTCGCGGCGGCTGTGCGGCGTGGACTCACGACGCCGTTGCTGGTCGGCGATCTGCCGTTCGGTTCGTACGAACGATCCGACGAGCAGGCGGTCGAGAATGCCCTGCGGCTGGTCAAGGAGGCCCGCTGCGACGCGGTGAAGCTCGAACGCGGCGGCACGTCGGTCGACCGGGCCAGCGCAATCGTCCGGGCCGGTATCCCTGTGATGGGTCACGTCGGCCTCACGCCGCAGACGGCCGGGCAACTCGGCGGTTTCAAGGCGCAGGGTCGAACGGCCGAGAGCGCGGTGCGGATCGCGACGGAGGCCCGGGCGCTGGCGGAGGCGGGATGCTTCGCGCTGGTCTTCGAGGCGATTCCCGCGGCGGTGACGGAGATTCTCATGGAGCAGCTCGACGTGCCGATCATCGGAATCGGCGCCGGCCCTGCCACGGACGGGCAGGTGCTGGTCTTCCACGACCTGTTGGGTATCTCGACCGGGCACACGCCGAAGTTCGTGAAGCGGTACGCCGAGGTGCGGGAGGCGATGGTTCGCGGAGTTGCCGCGTACGCCGCCGACGTCCGAGGGCGGGTGTTCCCCGGTCCGGAGCACGAGTACGCGGTCGATCCGAGCGAGAGTGCGGAGCTCCGCCGACTGCTCGAGACTCGGGCGCCGCTGCCATGGGCGCGGTCCGCCCCGGGCTGATCTCTGGCGAGGTCCTGCCGCTCTCTGGCGCGCGCCGTTCGTTCGTAGGAGGGCGCCCCTGATGCAAGTCCGTGCCGCATGAGGGGACCCCTCACGCGAACCTATTGGAGCAGGGCGCCCCTCATGCAATGCCCGTTCGCAGCAGGGCGCCCCTCACGCGGACCTATTGGAGCAGGGCGCCCCTCATGCACAAGGCTCAGACCCATTAGCCGCGCCGCGCTGCCTGGTCGGCACCCTCCTCGACTGAGCTGCGCGCCTGGGGAACACCTGGCCGCGGACCCGCCGCCTGCGTGGCGAGCACCGGTTCGTACGCCACCTCCAGGTGACGCGGGCCACGCAGGACCGCGTTCGGACGGTACGGCGGCGGATCCGCGACCAGGCGGGGGTTGACCAGCCGTCGGGCGAGCGCGGTCAGCGCGACCTGCGCCTCCAGCCGGGCGAGCGGAGCACCGAAGCAGTAGTGGATCCCGCCGCCGAACCCGAGGTGTTCGGTGCCCTCACGGTCCTCGCCAAATCGGTCCGGATGGAAGCGGTCCGGGTCGAACCGGTCCGGGTCCCGTACGTGCGTGGGATCGCGGCTGCCGGCGGCGAGCGCCAACGTGATGGTCGCACCTTCCGGGATCGTCGTACCGCCGATGTCGATATCGGCGAGGGCGACCCGTCCGGGCAGGAAATGCACGGGTGGTTCGTACCGCAACAGCTCCTCGACGACCCAGATCCCGAGGTGTGGTTCGCGGCGCAGCCGGTCGAGAACGTCGGGATGCCGCAGCAGCGTGAGCATCCCGTTGGTGATGAGGTTGACGGTGGTCTCGTGACCGGCGAAGAGCAGCAACGCGGCGCTGCTGAGCATTTCGGCGCGTGTCAGGCTGCCCCGCCGGACCTCCTCGACGACCAGTGTCGACAGCAGGTCCTCACCCGGCTGGTCCCGGCGTTGGTCGGCGAGTCCGCCGAGGTAGCGCTCGAGTTCGGCGACCGCCCCGGTACGTTGCCGATGGACGTCCGCCGCCTCGGCATCCTCCCCGCCACGCGGGTCGATGGTCTCCAGCAGCGCCGCCGTCCACACCCGGAACTTCGGCTCGTCCTCGGTGGGTACGCCGAGCAGCCGGCAGATCACCGTCACCGGAAAGGGATAGGCGAAGTCGTCGACGAGATCCACCTGCCCGGGATCGGGACCGTCGCCCTTGCCCGGAAAGGCGTCGATCAGGCCGCCCACGATCTCGACCAGCTCGGGGCACATGTCGTCGACACGTCGCGGGGTGTGTGGTGGGCCGAAGTGGCGTGCGACCGCTCCACGCAGCCGGTCGTGCTCGGGTGGATCGTGGCGGATGAAGCTGCGTGGTGCTGTGCTGCGGGAGCAGCGCTCGTCGGAGCTGACCCGCGGATCGTGCAGGAGCGCGACGATCTCACGGTACGTACTGACCACATGAGTCCCGTCGGCTTCCCTGCGTACCGGGATCTCGCGAAGCTCTGCGTACAACGGATAGGGATCGGACCGGTTGGCGGGATCGATGATCCGGTCGAAGACGCTCGGCTCGTCCATCACACACCCCCGGACGGGTCGCCCGCGTGCACGAGCGTGGCGCGGCGGTCGCTCGGCTGGTGGCCGGTGACGACAACGGTGGCGCTGTGGCTGGGGAGGGCCTGGTCGGGGATCTCGGCGGGCACCGGAGTGAGGGTGTCCGGCTGGTCGACGGCGTGGAACGCTGATGGGAACGGCGCCCGCCCGTCGATCAGCCGTGCGTAGAAGTCCAGCCACTTCCCCTGGTCGAAGCAGACCGCGGCCGTGATCCGGCCCTGGTACCCGTACGCCGCGACGAAGCGGCCGTCGTCGAGCGATCCCTGCGCGATGACCACCTCGTCGGCATAGGTGGGTACGCCGACCGACTTGATCTCGGTGCCGAACTGCGTGGACCAGAACACTGGCAGCGCCAGGTGCGGCCAGCGTTCGGTCTCGGCGCTGAGCATGTTGTGTGCCGCGATCTCGGCCTGGCTTACCGCGTTGCCCCAGTGCTCGAGGGCGAGCAACTGGTAGTCGTACACGGGATGCGGAAAGCGTGCCACGTCGCCCGCGACGAAAACGTCGTCGGTCACCAGGCCGTTGACGTCGAACGCCCGGCAGCCGGCGTCGCACCCGACTCCCCACATGCCGGCGGCGAGACCGGAGTCGTGCAGCCACTCGACATTGCGTACGGCACCGAGGGCGGCCACCGCCACGTCGACGTCGAGGACGCTGCCGTCCGAGAGTTTCGCCCTGCACAGGTGTCCGTCGGCGTCGCCCTCGAGCGCCGTGACGATGACACCACACCGCAGGTCGACCCCGTGTTTGCGCTGCATCCGGGCCGCAGTGGCACCGAGCACGCCGCCGAGTGCACCGGCCAGCGGGGTGGGTCCGCGTTCGGCGACGGTGACGGGGATCCCGAGCTCGCAGCAGTCCGACGCGATCTCGGAGCCGGTGAATCCCGCACCGATCACCAGGACCCGGCGAGGCTCCGTGGCGAGGCGCTGCCGGAGCAGTTCCGGGTCGTCGCGTGTACGCAGGACAAACATGCCGTCCAGCGCGGCCTCTGTCGGGTCCGGCCAGGGCCTGGCACGGACGCCGGTCGCGAGCAGGACCCGGTCGTACCCCACCCGCCGCCCGTCCGCGAGCACGACCTCCTTCGCCCCGAGATCCAAACCCGAGGCTCCGGTGCCGAGCATCCAGCGGGCGTCGATCCCGTCGCTTCGCGGCAGGCTGGTCCGCTGGGCCGGGACCCGACCGGTCTGCACGTACTTCGACAGTGCCGGCCGGTCGTACGGTGCGTGAGGCTCGTCGCCGACCAACGTCAGCTCGCCCGTGAAACCTTCCGTCCGTAGCGCCGCCGCCGCACGCAGCCCGGCGAGTGAGGCGCCGACGATGGTGATGCGCTCCACCCGCGAACGCGACGACGCGACCGGCGAGCGGGTCGAGGCGTCCTGCCCGAGCGGCGTCTGGCCCTGCGCAGTGGTCGCATCCGACCCGCCTCTACCACCGGCACCGCCGTCAAGCCGGTCCAGGACGATCGCCTGCACCGGACACGCTGCCGCCGCCCGCAGGATCCGTTCCCGCTGCTGGTCGTCGGGCTCCGCGTCGTACATCAACGACTCCTCGCCGCGCATCGTGAAGACGTCCGGCGCGAGGAAGGCACACTGCGCGTAGCCCTGACAGCGCGTGAGGTCGACGACGAGCCGCATGGCGCTGTCCTCTCCCGAGAGCCTTGCCTGGTCCGGACTCCCGTCCGGCCCCGCACCCACACCCTCGCGTGCCGGCGTGGCGAACCATCACCTGGCGAGGGTGAACGCGGGCGCCGGTCGCTCCGGTCGGCGGCGCACCCGGCCGAGACCACCGGACCGCTCCCCCGGACGGGCGGACGGGTCAGGACTACTTCAGGGTGAGGGAACCACCGGTCGTACGACCGCGACCGAGCAGTACGCATGATGCAGCAGGCTCTGGCTGACCGAACCGAGCAGCATCCCGACCAGCCCGCCCCGTCCCCGCGATCCGACCACGACGAGGCCGGCCCCTCGCGAGAGTTCGGTGAGCAGGACGGCCGCCCGACCCTCCAGCAGGCTCGTCGACACCTGCACCTCGGGGTACTTGTCCTGAAATCCCGCGAGCGACTCCGACATCCATCTCAGGTGCTCGTTGCGCCGGTCGGCGAACGCCTCGGCGTTCCATCGGGACGCGGTGGGATGGTCGACCTGCCAGCAGTGCACGGCGACCAGGCCGGTCCCCCGGTGGGACGCTTCGCCGAACGCGAAGTCGATCGCCCGATCGGAGGACTCCGAGCCGTCGACGCCCACCACCACCCGGGCGGCCCGGACGGCGTGCTCCCCCGACGTCCGCGCCACGATGACCGGGCAGGGTGCGTGGGTGGCCACCGCCGATCCCACCGAACCGAGGACCACCGAAGCGATCGCCGACCGCGGCCGCGATCCCACGACCAGGAGCTCGGCGCCGGCCGCCTGGTCCAGCAGCGCCGCGGCCGGGAACCCGCTGGCGACCAGGCCGGAAACCTCGGTGAAGCCCAGGTCCTCGCGGGCGAATGCCACGGCGTCGTCGAGTTCGGCGCTTTCGGGGATCTCGTCGTACATCTCGACCGAGCGCACGATCTGGAGCGGACAGTGCCGGTACCGGGCCTCGTCGACTGCCACGCGAAGTGCCGTGCGGCTCTCCGGACGACCGTCGACGCCCACGATGACGCGACGGCGGGATGGAGCGGCCATCGGTACCTCCTCGTCCGGCTATGCGCCAGATTTCCTGATCTCGAGGA
>JBOHED010000105.1:0-6940 GCA_050700915.1 Actinopolymorphaceae bacterium
CTGCTCTACAACCACGACGCCGAGGATGCCGACAACCTGGAGTTCATCGGGACCACCGACCACGGCGAAGAGGTCGAGATCAACAAGCGGGCCGCGACGTCGGACCTGTTGATCTATGTCAACATCAACATCGTCCCGATGGACGGCGGCCACAAGTCGGTGCCGATCGGACTAGCGTCGTACCGCTCGCTGCGGCACCACCACAACACCCACACGATGGTGCACTCGCGGTCCTTCATGGACGCGGAGAAGTCCGCCATGCACCACTCCGCGTGGCGGATGGGTCGGCTGCTGAAGGACCACGTCAAGATCTTCACGATCGAGACGACGCTCAACAACAACGTCTTCCCGGCGCCGTACGAGTTCATGAACAAGCGCGAGTGGGAGTGGAGCGTTCGTGACCAGGCGTCGATGCTGGCCGCCAGGCGCGGACTCGCGGTAGCGCCGAGCAAGCTCAAGAGTCGGATCTTCGGCAACGTCCGCGCGCCGTACGGCATCACCGGTGTGCACGCCGGGGAGACCGAGGCCGTGCACGAGAAGACGCTCGAGTACGTCTTCCGCCAGCAGGCGGTCGAGGTCCAGGGTCAGAGCGACGTGCTCATCATGGGCGTGCCGTATGTCGGGCCGTACAACGTCAACGCCGTGATGAACCCGATCCTCGCGACCTGCATGGGACTCGGCTACTTCTTCAACTCCTACCGCGGCCAACCCGTTGTACGTAAGGGCGGAGCGGTCATCCTCTACCACCCGGTGCCGTACGAGTTCAGCCAGCTGCACCACCCGAGCTACGTCGACTTCTTCGAAGAGGTGCTGGCCGAGTCGACCGACCCCGCGACGATCGAGCAACGGTTCGAGAAGCAGTACGCCACCGATCCGTGGTACATCCACCTCTATCGCACGTCGTACGCCTACCACGGCGTCCATCCGTTCTACATGTGGTACTGGGCGGCGCACGCGATGGACCACGTGGGCGACGTGGTGTGGGTCGGGGGCGACCGCAGAGCCGTGCAGCGGATGGGATTCCGGTCCGCGTCGACCCTCGCCGACGCCCTGGAGATGGTGAGCGGCACGGTGGGATCGTCGCCGTCGATCACCTACACCCACAACCCGCCGCACCTGATCTCGGATGTGCGGTGAGGCCGACATGAGCGCAAAAAGGGCCAATCCAGTGCGGTTTGTCAAAGAATCCGTGCAGGAGGTACGCCAGGTCGCGCGCGGGTGGCGCTGGGGCCGTCGGCCGCTCATCCCGCGTAGCGCCGAGCCGTACCAGCTGGCCAAGCCGCAGTCGGTCTTTCCGACCGCGTGGGCGCGCAAGCCGGCTGCCAACGCCGTCCGCGATGTCGTGCAACGCGCTGGTCTCCACCCCTTGCTGCGTTCGACGGTGACGCCACAGGTGGCTGGTCTCGACGTCCTGACCCGGGTGCGGCCACCTGTACTCTTCGTCGCCAACCACAGCTCGCACCTCGACACGCCGCTCATCCTGTGCTCGCTCCCGGACGAGTGGCGTCGCAGGACGACATTGGCTGCCGCGGCTGACTACTTCTTCGACACCTGGTGGCGAGCTGCCGGGTCGGCGATCGTCTTCAACACGTTCCCCCTCGAACGCCATGGCGGCACGCCGTCGTCCACGCCGGGTGACGTGCTCGACGAAGGCTGGAACGTCGTGGTCTACGCGGAGGGGACGCGGTCGGTGGATGGCTGGGTCGGTCGGTTCAAGCTGGGCGCCGCCTGGCTGGCGGTCAAGCACAGCGTTCCCGTCGTGCCGATCGCGATCCGCGGGTCGTACGCCGCGATGCCGCGCGGTCGCGGCTGGCCACGGCCCGGGCGGTTGCCGGTACGCGTACGGTACGGCGAGCCTCTTTTTCCGGGTGTGGACGAGTCGCCGCGGGCCTTCGCACCGAAGATCCGGGATGCCGTCGCCCGGTTGCTCGACGAGGACGCCACGAGTTGGTGGGACGCGACCCGTCGGTCCGCTCGAGGCGAGACACCTGATCCGAGCGGTCCGCCGGTCGCGTCGTGGCGGCGGATCTGGGCGCAGACCGCACCCCCGGTGGAGGGTCGTCGTCGCGGCGCGTGGAAGTAGCTGCACGTCGACGTGACCCTTTCGGCCATGATGGGACGACGACGCGACGAGCGTCGACAGCGACTCGACATCTCGTTCTGGAGGACACATGGCACCGGCGCCTTTCGCGTTCAACCCCTACGACTTCCTGCCGAAGCTGCCGGAGTTCACCCTCTCGAGCACCGACATCTCCGACGGCGGGACCCTGCCGACCGCCCAGCTGTCGGGGATCTTCGGTGCCGGCGGTGAGGACGTGTCGCCCCAACTGGCGTGGAGCGGCTTTCCCGCGCAGACGCGCAGCTTCGCGGTGACCGTGTACGACCCCGACGCTCCGACGGCGAGTGGCTTCTGGCACTGGGTCGTCTACAACGTTCCGGCGAGTGTGACGGAGCTGCCGACCGGGGCCGGCGCCGCCGACGGCGGCCTGTTGCCGGTGGGAGCGGTGACGCTCACCAATGACGCGGGTCTGAAGCAGTACCTCGGGGCGGCACCACCGGCGCGGCACGGGGCACATCGGTATTTCTTCGTCGTCCACGCCGTCGATGTCGAGTCGCTCGACCTGCCCGACGGTGCGTCGCCGGCCCTGTTGGGCTTCAACCTCTTCATGCACACGCTGGCGCGGGCGACCCTGGTCGCGACCCATGAGAACCTCGGCTGAGCGCCACTCCGGCGTCCGATAATTTTCGGAACCGTCAGGCCGTGCTGGCGTCGTTCAGGTCTCTTCTTCCGCTCATTGTTCCGGAGCGTCAGCTAGGTGCGTGCGTCCCCGAAGTGTGACGTACGGAAGCCTTGACCGTCACCGAAACGCCGCTGTAGCGTGCGCGACATCACCGGAAACTACCGAGTAGATGGCGAAATTTTCGGTTCGGTCTTCCACACGCTTTCCGGAGCTGCGCGGCCCGCGCGGCTACGGGCCGCCGCGCTTGTGGTGACGAGTACGTCGGTCGACCCCCACGCGTCATGCGAGTTCCGGAGGGTTCCGGCTCGGCACGAAGGAGATCAGTGATGTCGTTCAACCGACGCCTCTCGGTGTTGCTCGCGGCAGTGGCCTTGGTGCTCGCCGCCGCCTGCGGTGGCAACGGGGCCGGATCCTCGAGTGACAAGACGATCGACTGGTGGCACATCCAGAGTGAAGAGCCGATGAAGTCGGTCTGGGTAAAGATGGCCAAGGACTTCGAGAAGTCCCACCCGGGCGTGCAGATCAAGATCACCGCGCTGCAGAACGAACCGTTCAAGGCGAAGATGACGACCGCCGGCCAGTCCGGGAACCCGCCCGACCTCTTCCAGTCGTGGGGCGGCGGCGTCCTGCAGCAGCAGATCGACGCAGGTCTGGTCAAGGACCTCACGAACGACGTCAAGCCCTGGGTCGACTCGGTCTCGCCCACCGCCAGGGAGGCCTACACGATCGACGGCCAGATCTACGGCATTCCCTTCGACACGGGCATGGTGGGGTTCTGGTACAACAAGAAGCACTTCGCCACGGCCGGCATCACCGAACCACCGGCGACCTGGACCGAGTTCCTCGACGCGGTCAAGAAGTTGAAGGCAGCAGGCATCACGCCGATCGGCCTTGCTGGCAAGGAAAAATGGCCCGGCCACTTCTACTGGACCTACCTCGCGATGCGCCAGGCGGGCAAGGCCGGGCTCGACGAGGCGATCGCGGATGGTTCCTTCGACAGCCCCGACTTCGTGAAGGCGGGCAAGAACCTCGAGGCCCTCGCGGACCTCGACCCGTTCCAGAAGGGATTCCTCGGAGCACCGTACGGCGAAGGGGCCGAGAGCCAGGCCGCGTTGATGGGCAACGGCAAGGTTGCCATGGAGCTCATGGGCCAGTGGGCGCCGGCGACCCAGACCGGCGCGTCCGGTCGGGAGGAGGAGCGGGGTATCGGTGACGACCTCGGCTTCTTCCCGTTCCCCGCGGTCGAAGGCGGCAAGGGTGCGCCGACCGAGATCCTCGGTGGCGGAAACGGCTTCGCGGTCGGCGAGAACGCGCCGCCCGAGACGGTCGAGTTCCTCGAGTTCCTCATGAAGCCTGCGAACTACCGGGTGGCGGTCGAGCAGGGAAGCTACATCCCGGTGGTGGAGGGCACGGACGACGCGTATCCGGACGAGCGGGTGCGGCCGCTCATGGAAACGGTCAGCGTGGCGACCGCGTTTCAGCTCTACCTCGACCAGGCCTATCCACCTGCGGTCGGTGAGACGATCAACGACAGCACGGCTGCGCTCATCGCGGGGGAGATGACTCCCGACGACGTGGCGACGGCCATCGCCGACACGGCGAAGAAGGAAATCCGGTAGATGACCGCGACACCGGTGGCGGTGGCCGAGTCCGACGCGGCCACCGCCCTCCCTCGCACCCGGGTGCGCCGTGGCCGCCGGGACCTGGTGACGATCTGGCTGTTCGTCCTCCCGGCACTGGTGCTGTTCGTCCTGCTGGTCCTGGCGCCCATGCTCGTCGCGATGTACACCAGCCTGTTCGACTGGAATGGCTACGGTGGCATGCCGACGGACTTCGTCGGGTTGGGCAACTTCACAAGGATGCTCGGCGACGACGTCTTCATCGGAGACCTCGGGCGTGGCGGACTGATCATCGGTCTCTCGCTGGCGATCCAGCTGCCGATGTCGCTCGGCATCGCCCTGCTGCTCAACCAACGGCTGCCGGGCAGGGCGGTGTTCCGCCTGGTGTTCTTCGCGCCGTTCGTACTCTCCGAGGCCATCACGGGCGCGCTCTTCACGATGATCTTCGCGCCCGAGTCCGGCCTGGCCAACTACCTCCTCCGGACGATCGGCCTGGACGCCTGGCAGTCGACGTGGCTCGCCGACCGGTCCATCGTGATGTACGCCCTGTTCTTCGTCATCACCTGGAAGTTCTTCGGCTTCCACATGATCCTCTACCTGGCGGGCCGGCAGGGCATCCCGAACGAACTTCTCGAAGCGGCCGCGATCGATGGCGCGGGCACCTGGAAGGCCTTCCGGCACGTGACGTTCCCGTTGCTGGGCCCGACGATCCGGATCACCGTCTTCCTTTCGGTCATCGGGGCGCTCCAACTCTTCGACCTGGTCTGGTTGATGACCCAGGGCGGTCCGGTCGGCGCCTCGGAGACCCTGGCGGTCACGATGTACCAGTACGGCTTCGTCCGTTGGGAAGTCGGCTATGCCAGCGCGATCAGCATCATGATGTTCCTGCTCAGTCTCCTGTTCGCGCTCGGGTACCAACGTTTCGTCATGCGTCGCGACACCGAGGGTGCGATCACCGGAATGCGAGACCACCGATGAGCAACGCAACTGTCCCGACGGTGGCGGTGGAGACGCCGTCTCGCCGTGGTGCGCAGGTGAGGGCCCTGATCCGCACTGTCGTGCTCTACGCGCTTGTTGCGGTGGTCGGGTTGTTCGTGGTCGTTCCGCTGTTCTACGCGGTCGTCGGCGGGTTCAAGGACAACGGCCAGCTCTCGACGAATCCGGTGGGTCTGCCGTCACCGTGGAACGTCGAGAACTACATCGGGATCCTTGCGTCACCGCAGTTCTGGGGCCCGCTCTGGAACAGCGTGTTCATCGCGGTGATGACCACCCTCGTCACGGTAGGGGCTTCGGCGGCGGCTGCGTACGTGTTCGCGCGGTTCGCGTTCCGCGGCAGGGAGATCCTGTTCATGGTGTTCGCGATCGGGCTGATGTTTCCGTTCGCGGTGGCGATCCTGCCGTTGTTCATCATGCTCCGAACCATGGGCCTGCTGGACAACCCGTGGGGGGTGATCCTGCCGCAGGCGGCATTCGGCCTGCCGGTGACGATCATCGTCCTGCGGGGGTTCTTCCGGGAAATCCCGAGCGAGATCGAAGAGGCCGCCACGCTGGACGGGTGTGGCGCGTTCGGCTTCTTCTGGCGGATCCTGCTGCCGATGGCGCGGCCGGCGCTCGCCACGGTGTCGGTGCTCGCGATCGTCGGCAGCTGGAACAACTTCTTCCTGCCGCTGGTGATCTTCAACAGCCAGGAGTTGTGGACCATCCCGGTCGCGATCCAACAGTTCCAGGGTGAGTACACCGGTGACACGGCCCGGATCCTCGCCTACATCACATTGGCGATGGTGCCGGCGCTGGCGTTCTTCGGTTTCGCCGAACGCCAGCTGATCGGCGGCCTGGCTTCCGGGGCGTCCAAGGGCTGAACAGAACCGTCCAAGCCCTTGGCCTGCCGTGGCCGGGATGTGCGACTAGCGTTCGAGCTGGTTGTCCCGGCAGGTGCGTGGTGCCGAGACCGGGTTGCAGCGTACGACCGCACCACTGGGAAGTTCGGCCACGAAGTCGCTGTCCCAGCGGGCGGCCATGCCCACCGTCGGGAAGTCGGTCGTGATCAGCTGTGCACCACTGTCGAGCGCCGTCCGCACCCGGCTGAACTCCTCGTTCTTCACGGTGGCGAAGGGCTCGTCGGACCGCGTACGGATGAAGTAGCCCCTCCGCACCAGGTCCTGGATCACCGCCGCGTTGTCCCCACGTGGGTCGTTGATCTGGGTGATGGCGGCATCCGGGGCGCCGATGTCGCCGCGGGTGAACACGGCCCGGCCTTCGAGGTTGGGCCGGCCTTCGAGATACATCTGGCGGATGGACCCGCCGTTGTCGAAGAAGAACAGCACCTTGCCGCGAGCCCAGGACAGCTTCGGCCAGCCGTCTTGCAGCACGGACTCCTCCAGCGTGAGGCCGGGCCTGCGGAGGTCGTCGGCGGTGATCAGGTCGTCCTCGGTGAAGACGGACCGGATCTCGGCGTCGACCGCATCCAGCAGCGCGGCGTCCCAGGGCGGGCTCACCGCGCCGCCGAGCTGCTCCCACCGGTCGTCGGTCTGCTTGAGCTCAACCTGAACGATGATCGGCACGTGTCCCTGGTTGGCCTTC
>JBOHED010000106.1:0-4573 GCA_050700915.1 Actinopolymorphaceae bacterium
GTCCTCTTCGGGCTCTCGACCGACTACGAGCTGTTCCTGCTGTCCCGGATCGCCGAGGCATACCGGTCCGGGCGTACACCCAAGGAAGCGGTGGCCGCCCGTGGCAAAAAGACCATCGGAGCGGCCGGCCGCCCCATGAGCGGCGACGAGATCAGGAAATCGGCACTCGCACGGTTGCAGGCGACCGGGATGTCCGCAAGGACGGCGAGGCGGAGCAGCGCGCGTACATCGGGCTCATGCGGCTGCGAGCACAGCGGGTCCCAGAAGAACACCAGCACGTTGATCTCACCCTCGGCGATCCGGGCGCCGATCTGCTGGTCGCCACCGTGCGGTCCATTGCGGAACCGCGTGATCGGCAGGTCGAGTCGCTCGACCAGCATCTGTCCCGTCGTTCCGGTCGCATAGAGCCGGTGCGACCTGAGCAGGCCCTTGTTGTACGCCGCCCATTCGCACATGTCGGGCTTCATGGTGTCGTGCGCGACCAGGGCGATCCCCCTGGTCACCGGTCCGTCCGCGGCTAGGTCTGCGGTCATTGCGCTGTCCCCGTCCTGCTTCGGTTTCTGCGTACCTCTTCAGAGTTCCTGGGCCCGGTTTCGCCGCCGTTACCGTGCCGTGCCGGAGTGCAAACGTCTCGCGGCGTAGCGATGTGGCGGGTGGGCCTTGGGCCTAACCCCCACCCAGACGGTTTTGGCGTTGCAGAACTCGCGGGTCCCGTGACCGTCGAGCTCGCGGCCGTAGCCGACCGCTTCACCCCCGCCGAACGGCAGTCGGATACGACGTGACCATGCTGTTGACGAAGACCGCCCCCGCGTCCAGGTCGCGGGCGAAGGTGGTCTGCTCGGCCTGATCCCGGGTCCAGGCGTTCGCCCCGAGTCCGTACGACGTCGCGTTGGCGACCGCGACCGCCTCGCGGGGAGAGCCGTCCTGGTGCCGGTCGGCGACCGGGCCGAACACCTCTTCCGTGTACATCCGCATCGTCGGCCTGATCCCGCCGACGACGGGGGCGGGGTACCACCACCCTGGGCGGCCCGGTGTCTCCCGCCGCACAACATCTTCGCGCCCTTGCCCGACGTCCTCGGCAGCCAGATCGCCGACGAGTTCGGCGTCACCTTGCGATCGCGTGGATGGTGCCACTGCCGGCGGGTGGGTCAGCCGATGCGGTAGCCGACGCCGGATTTGGTGGTGAGGATCGGCGGGTCGCCAAGCTTGCGGCGTAGCCGGCCGATGGTCACGGTCACGGTGTTGGTGAACGGGTCGGCGTTTTCATCCCAGACCTGCTCGAGAAGGGCTTCGGCGCTGAGGAAGGCCGGGCTCGCTCGCAGCAGTGCCTCCAGTAGCGCGATCTCCTTCACTGACAGGTCGAGGAGCCGGCCGTCGCGTACAGCGGTCCGGCGCGCCGGGTCGAGCTCGATCCCGGACGCATGCAGGGTACGTGCTCGGGACGCCGGCTTGCGGCGAGCCAGTGCGCGGATCCGCAGGATCAGCTCCGGAAAGTGGAACGGCTTGGCGAGGTAGTCGTCGGCGCCGAGGGTGAGTCCACTGACCCGATCGCCGGCCGATCCGGCCGCGGTCAGCATGAGCACCATCGGGCGGTCGTCCTGGGCGGTAACCAGCTGGCACAGCGCGTCGCCGTGGATACCGGGCAGGTCGCGATCCAGCACCACGACGTCGTAGGCGGTGAGGTCGAGTTTGGCGGCTGCGGCCAGCCCGTCGTAGGCGAGGTCGACCGCCATCCCTTGGTCACGTAGCCCTTCAGCCACGACGTCGGCCAACGCCCGCGCGTCCTCGATGACCAGGACCCTCACACCGTCACCTCCACCGGAGCCGGAACCGCCAGCAGGACGATCGTCACGCGCAGGCCGCCTTCCCCCCGCGCGAGCAGACAGAGCCGCCCGCCGTGCGCGGCGGCGATCGCCGCGACGATGGACAGCCCCAGCCCGGAACCCGCTTCCGTTCCGGTCCGGTCGGCGCCGAGTCGCTCGAATGGCTGGGCCAGCCGATCAACGTCCGCCTGGTCGAGAACCCGCCCGCCGGTCTCCACCACCAGCCTGACCTCGGCGCCGTCGTCCAGCGTCTGGATACGGATCCAACCATCCTGCTCGTTGTGCAGGATGGAGTTGTCGACCACGTTCTCGATCATCTGAGTGAGTAAGGCCGGGTTGCCGGCCGTCCACGTGTCCGGTCGCACGTCCTGCACCACACGCAGGCCCTTCGCAGTGATGCCGTCTGCTCGTACGGACACGGCCTGCGAGATCAGCTCACCGCACTCGACCGGAACCAGATCGGACAGTGCGCCGTGCTGCACTCTCGCGAGTACGAGGAAGCCGTCGAGCAGGTGGTCGATCTGGTCGAGCTGCCCGCGCAGCCTCTCGGTGAGCGCCACGGTCTGGACGGCGGGCCCCGGCTTGGCGACGGCGACGTCCAGCGACGCACGTATCGTCGCCAGCGGCGTACGTAGCTCGTGCGAAGCGTTGGCGACGAAGCGGCGCTGGGCGGTGAACGATGTCTCCAAGCGCTGTAGCAGGTCGTCGATGGTGTCGGCGAGGTCCTTGACCTCGTCCGCCGGCCCGGACACGGCCAGCCGCTGGTCCAGGTTCTCCGCGGTGATCCGGCGGGTCGAGGCGGTGATCATCCGCAGCGGACGCAGCACCCGCCCGGCGAGCGCCCGGCCGAGCAGGACCGAGACAGCGACCATCACGACCAGCGCGAGCAGCGAGCCGATCAGCAACTGGCGGGACTGCTGTGCGTGCACCTCGGCCAGCTGGTCCTGCAGGGAGCGGATGCGTTCCTGCGCGGCGGCCAGGTCGCCGCCGGCAGGCGGGTTCTGGGCCGGGGCGACGCTGCTCACCGAGCCGCCCGAAAGAAGGAACGCCAGGACGAGCAGCCCGACCCCGGACGCCAGAAACACCGCTGCGTACAAGATCGTGAACCGCAGCCCGACGGTTCCCCTGCGGATCTTCATCATCGGTCCAGGATGCATGGCCGGACCTAACACCAATGTGACGGCTCCCGTTCGGGCCGTGTGAGCGCCCTCGCTGTAGAACCGGCGCATGCACTCCATCCACGATCACCTGCGGCGGGAATGGGTGGCGTTCCGGCGTCCCGGCCGCCTGATCGCCTTGACCGCCGCCGCGCTCGCCGTCATCGCCGTGGGGCTGCTGTCCGCGTCCGGAACTCACTCGTCCTGCCCCGACGGACCGTGCCCCACCGACCCGGCCGCGGCCGACGGCTCCACGGTCAGCGACCGGTTCTACTTTCTGCATCGAGACCTGGGCAGGAACGGCAGCATCACCGTCCGGATGACCTCGATGACCGGGACGATCACGTACCCTCCGCCGGACCACGACGAGATCGTCTCCGCCCTGGTGCCGTGGGCGAAGGCCGGGATCATCGTCAAGGACGGCGTACAGCAAGGGTCGGCGTACGCGGCGCTGATGATGACCGGCAGCCACGGCGTACGCATGCAGTACGACTACCGCCACGACATCGCCGGCAGCCCCGGAACCGCCGCCGACGTCTCCGCCACGTCCCCGCGCTGGCTGCGGCTCACCCGCTCAGGAGACACCATCACCGGGTACGAGTCCACCGACGGCAACAGATGGTCGACCGTCGGCACGGCCAAGCTCGAGGGCCTGCCGGAGACCGTACGGGTGGGGCTGTTCGCCACCTCTCCCGGCGACCTCACTCTGCGGCCCGTCGCCCTCGGCGGTGCCATCGAGGAGTCCCGGTTCACCCAAGCGACCGGCGTGTTCGACAACATACGAGTGAACGGCCCGGCCGGCGGCCCCTGGCGCAGTGCGGCCGTCGGCGAGATGAACCACACCGACTGGGAGAAGCACCACAACGCGTCCGGTGTGGTAGAGACAAACGGCACGATCCGGATCAGCGGCACCGGAGACATCGGACCGGTCCCCACCGAAGGTGCTCGCACCATCGAGAATACGATCATCGGCTTGATCGTCGCACTTGTCGTCGTAATCGTGGTCGCGGCGCGGTTCGGGACCGCGGGGTACGGCCGGGGACAGGCCGTGCAGCCGGCCCGGCGGACGCTGGCCGCCAGGGCGATCGTGGTCGCGACCGCCGGTTTCGTCACCGGGCTGGTCGCCGTCGGCGCGACGATCCCGGCCGGCATCGCGATCCTGACGAGCAACGGAGTCCCGGTCCAGGAGATCTCCCTGCTGACCGGCGTCCGTGTGGTCGCGGGCCTTGCGGTGGTGCTCGCTCTGGCCGCCGTGCTGGCGCTCGCGCTCGGTGCGCTGCTCCGACGCGGCTGGCTGGCGGTCCTGGTCGCGGTAAGCGGCATCGCCCTGCCATATGCAATCACCGCGCTCCCGCTGCTGCCCGACGGCGTCGCACAATGGCTGCTCAGGCTCACACCCGCCGCCGGATTCGCCGTCCAGCAGACGCACGTCGAGTACCCGCAGGTGGTCGCGCACTACGCCCCCTCAGCCGGGTACTTCCCACTCCCAGGCTGGGCCGGCCTCGCCGTGCTGTGCACCTACACCACCGTTGTGCTGTACGCATCCCTGCTTCGCCTACCCAGCAGCCGCGAACGGCACAGCGTGGACTGGCG
>JBOHED010000107.1:0-5386 GCA_050700915.1 Actinopolymorphaceae bacterium
CCGAGTAGCGACCCTCCTCGATGTCGTCGAACCCGACCACCGCGACGTCTGCGGGGACCTTGATCCCCTGTTCGGCGAGCGTACGCAGCGCACCGAGGGCCATCAGGTCGTTGAAGCAGAAGACGCCATCGGGTCGGGGCGACTGCCCGAGCAGCCAGGTCATCGCCGCCGCCCCGTCGCGGCGGTGGTAGCGCAGCGTGGTCGCCACCAGGTTGTCGTCGTAGGGAAGGCCGGCGTCGGTGAGCGCTTTTCGGTAGCCGCGCAGGCGCAGCCGGGCGGTCTCACCAGCGGGCACCCGTTGGGCCCCGATCGCGGCGATCCGCCGGCATCCCCGCTCGATCAGGTGGTTGGTCGCGTCGCATGCGGCGGCGATGTTGTCGATCACCACGTGGTCGGCGGGGCCGTGGTGGACGCGTTCGCCCAGCAGCACCATGGGCGTCGAGTCAGTCCGCTCGGCGAGATCCTCGGCGGTGAGTGCGAGCGGACTGAGGATGAGCCCGTCGATGAGTTGGTCCCGAAGGCCGCCGATCACCCTGCGTTCCCGCTCGTGCATGCCTTCGGTCTGGTCGACCAGGACGGTCCACCCGTGCAGATCGGCCTCGGTCACGAGAAGTCGGGCAAGCTCAGCGAAGTACGGAATGTCCAACTCCGGGACGGCGAGGGCGATGATCCCCGTCCGCCCCTGGCGGAGGCTGCGCGCGGAAAGGTTGGGGCGGTAATTGAGAGTGGTGATGGCGCGTTCCACCCGGTCCCGGGTCTCGGGGCGGACGTGAACGTATCCATTGACGACATTCGAGACCGTTTTGGGGGATACGCCTGCGAGCTTCGCGACATCCCGCAGCGTCGTCGGCATCGCCACTCTCCCTTGCCGAGAGCCCCCCAGCCCTATCTCACCGGCGCCACCAGCGCCCGCGTCATTGCCTGAGCGTAACGCTCGTCGAAGTCGGCGAGTACCACCGGCCAGGTGCAGTGCACGGGCACGCTCGCCTGGTTGTGCGCCGCGAGTGTTGCCCGGAGTGCGGTGTCACTCGCCAGCCTGGCAACGGCGGCAGCAAGGTCCGCGGGTGAGTGGCCCAGCAGGCCCTCCTTCTCCGGAACGACGAACGAAGACACACCGCTGTCGGCGTACGCGACGACGGGAACGCCCGCCATCCGGGCCTCCAGTGCGGCCAACCCGAACGACTCACGCCGCGCCGGAGCCAGGAACAGGTCCGCGTCCTCCAGCACCGTGCGTACGCCCTCGCTGTCGAGGCGGCCGGTGAGGGTGACCCACGAGTCCAGCCGGTGTCTCCGGAGGTACCACCGGAGCCACGGCAGGGCGGGACCGTCACCCACGATGGTCGCGCGGAGTCGGGGCCGACGGACGCCGTTCTCCCTGCCCTCCCCGAGTGCCGCGACGGACCTGACGGCGAGGACGGCCTGGGCGGCGCGCAGGATACGGACCAGCGTCAACGGCTGCTTGCGCGGTGCGAGCCGCCCGACCGCGACCACGTGCACCGGGCGCTCCGGCGCGCTTTCGTCGACCCGCCTGTTTCCGCCGACCGGCCCGCCTCCCTCGACCGGAACTGCAGCGCCGGGTTGCGGGAGGCGCCACTGTCCCGACGTGATGCCGTTGGCGACGACGTGGACGGGCACGCGACCCTCGACGACCCGGCGGATCGGCTCCGCCGCCGCCTCGCTCACAGCCGTACACACGCCGCGCCACCGCGTCCAGTCGGCTGCGGCGTCGAGCAGGCGATAGAGCGTGGCCGTTGCCGGGTCCCACATGCTGTGCACGGTCAGCACGGTGGGGATGCCGGCGTGCGCGGCCTGCCGGACGCCCGCCCAGGCGAACGGGGACACCGCACCGACGTGCAGGTGTACGACGTCGGGGCGCAGCTCCCGGTAGAGCCGAGCCAAGTGATGCCCCATCCGCGGATGGACCGGAAGCTCCCAGGGCAACGGCGCGACCACGCGGTGGACGGGCACCGGCATCGCCGCACTGCGACCGTCGCGGTCCGGAGTCGCGGTGATGATCTCGACGTCGTGGCCCGCGGCCGCCTGCATCCTGGTGAGTTCGGCGACCTGGGTCTCTATTCCGCCCAGCCGAGGCAGAAAACAGTCACTGACATGAACGACTTTCACCATGCACCCCCGTGCCGAGCACAGCGGAATCCACTGCGGAAATCCACCCGCATTCCGACTCTGCGTCTGCCTCGACGCCTGTCGTGTCGTTTCCGGCATTTCAGTGGCGCAGGACCGGGCTGACGCACGAGAAGAATCGCGCGACAGATCGCGTCTGCGGCGACGGCCGGCGTCCTTTACTTCCCAGCGCATCAGGCCAGTGCATCGGGTTCATTGCATCGCTATTGCTCGGGTTAGTGCATCCGGCTATTGCATCGCGAACAGCATTCCCATCCCTGCCTGGCTCCATTCCTAGCAGCGCGGCGTGGCGGATCACCATGGGAGGAATCCCCGAGATGTCCCTGACGTGCGGCATTCAGTAATTCGTCGCGGGCTCGGTGGTGTCCCGGATATCACCAGGGAATGCACAGCTATCCCAGCAGAATGCACGGATCCGCCAAGCTGGCATGTCACGCTGGGCGGGTGAGTCGCACGTGTGTCTTCTTCCACGCCCATCCTGACGACGAGGCCCTGTTCACCGCGGGCACGATGGCCCGCCTTTCGGCAGAGGGGCATCGGGTCGTGCTCGTCGTCGCCACCGCTGGCGGCAGCGGTCTTTCCGACACGCGTCCGGACGGTGAGGACTTGGGCCAGGTGCGGCTGCGGGAGCTGGCTGCCTCGGCGAAGGCGCTCGGGTGTGCCCGCGTGGAGGTCCTCGGCTACGCCGACTCAGGGCTCGACGGCACGGCTACACCACCACCTGGCCAGGTGGCGTTCTGCGGCAGCGATCTCGACGACGCCGCACATCGGCTGGCCGAGCTGCTGCGTGCCGAACGGGCCGACCTGCTGACCATCTACGACCCCGCCGGTGGCTACGGACATCCCGACCATGTGCAGGTCCACCGCGTGGGTACCCGGGCCGCCGCCCTCGCCGGTACGCCGACCGTTCTGGAAGCCACGGTCGACCGCGACCTGCTCCTGCGGGCACTCCGACTGATCGGCCGCGTGTACCGGTACCCGCCCGGTTTCGACCTCGAGCGCTTCACCCGGCTCTTCGCCTCGCGCGCGGAGATCACCCACCGCATCGATGTACGCAGGTACGCCGCGGCCAAGCGGGCAAGCCTTGCCGCGCACGCGAGCCAGGCGACCGGAGGCGACTCCATCCGTACCCTCGCAGCCCTCCGGCGCCTGCCGGGTCCGCTGTTCCGCCTGGTCCTTGGTACGGAGTGGTTCGTACGCCGGGACCTCCCGCCAGGCTCGGCGCTCACGCACCCGTTGGCCGAGGTGTCGACCCACAGCGCGGCGTCTCCGGGTCCGAGCGCCCGATGAGGCAGCCGCCATCTCGACCCCGCCCACGGCGAAGTAGGGCGCCTCTCCGCCTCGCCCTGTCCGCGCTGTCCCTCCTGATCGCGGTCGGTCTCGTGGTCTACCTTCCGTACTTCGTCGACGTCGGCTGGAGCGACATCGCGGCTCAGTTCGCGGCTCTCGACGTCCGGGTCGTCGTGGGACTCGTCGCCTTGTGGCTGGCAGGGCTCTGGGCGTACACCTTCGTGCTCACCGCCTCCCTTCCAGGCCTCAGCCACCCGCAGGCGATGACGCTGAACGCCACGGGTAGCGCGGTCAGCAACCTGATGCCGTTCGGTGGAGCGGCGGGCGTCGCGTTGACGTTCGCCCTCGCCCGCTCGTGGGGCTTCCGGACCAACCCGATCGCGGTGAGTACCGTGACGAGCGGCCTGTGGAACGTCCTCGCGCGGTTCCTGCTGCCGGCGCTGGGGCTGGTGGCACTGCTCGCCACGGGCAGGGTTCCCGACGCCCGGGTCGCCGTGCCGGCCCTCGTGGCGGCCCTCGGCCTCGTCGCCGTGGTGGCCGCCACCGTGACCGCCCTGCGCTGGGACACCGCGGCCAGGGTCACCGGGCGGGTGGCCGACGATGCGATGCGGCTGGTTCCCCAACGGCTCCTTCCGCACCGGATCCGGCCACCCCGGTTCCTTTCGAGCGTGGCCCTCGCCCGGCTGCGGACGACCACCGCCGGGCTGCTCCGCACGGCGTGGCCGACGATGACCGCGGGCATGCTCGCCTATCTCGCCCTCCAGGCGACGCTCTTCTGCGCCTGCCTGGCGGCCACCGGTGCGTACGTCGGACTCGGCGCGGCGGTGGCGGCGTTCGCGCTCGGACGGTTGCTCACCACCGTGGTGGTCACCCCCGGCGGATTCGGCATCAGCGAGGCCGGAACGGCGGCCGCGATGGTGTCGCTCGGCGGGGCGGCCGGACCAGTCGCCGCGGCCGTCCTGCTGTTCTCGACGTTCACCTACCTTCTGGAGATCCCCCTCGGCGCGCTGTTCTGGAGCCTGAGAGGGCTGGTCGCCCGGCGGCCGGGGACGGCCGGAAGCAGGGAGACCACTCGACCGGTACGAGCCGGCTGACCTAGGGTCTGACGGAGGACGCCGGTGTCCTCCGTGACGCTGCGTCCCCCTTGATGCTGCGTCCCCTTGATGCTGCGTTCTGAGCGAGGGAGTCGCGTCGATGGCACGTCCCCGCGTCGGACTCGTGGGCGTCAACGGCTACGGGCGTACGCACCTACGCGCCGCCGCCGGGCTGCACCGCGAGCGGCACCTCGACTTCGTGGCCTATTCCGACGTCGCCGCGAATGCGCCCGACGCCGTAGCCGAGGCCTGCTCGCACCGGGTGGCCGGCTTTGCGTCGTACCGACAGATGCTGGCGGAGGTCCCCCTCGACATCGTGATCCTCGCGACCCCCATCCCGCTGCACGCCGCGATGATCGAGCGGGCGTTCGCGGCGGGTGTGTCCGTCCTGGTCGAGAAGCCGCCGGTGGTGACGATCCAGGACCTCGACCGGCTGGTCGCCCTGCAACGCGACCACGGCGTCCTGTGCCAGGTCGGTTTCCAGACCGCCCGCTCCCCCGTCACCGATGCGCTGAGCGAGCTTGCGCACGGCGGCGCACTCGGTGCGATCGAGCGGATCGCGATGGCCGGTCGGTGGCAGCGGTCGGGCGCCTATTACGCACGGACCGGGTGGGCCGGGCGGTTGCGGCACGAGGGACGCTATGTCCTCGACGGCACATTGACGAATCCGTTCGCCCACGGCCTGATGAACGCCCTGTTGGTGGCGGGTCGGGCCGCCGGTCGGCCGGTGGGTGAGTCCGCCGTTCCTGCCACCGTGCACGCCGAGCTCTACCGCTGCCGCGACATGGAGAGCGACGACACGGCCAGCGTCCGGATCACCACGACCGACGGCCAGACCGTCGTCGCCGTCACCACCCTGT
>JBOHED010000108.1:0-9031 GCA_050700915.1 Actinopolymorphaceae bacterium
TCCGGGTCGGGCGCGACTACCGCGTGGTGACGGCGCCGGAGGTCAGGGGTGGGATCTACCTGCAGGGCGGTACGGAGCACACGCACGGCATCACGTCCTCGCTCCTGTCCAACACCGCGGTCCGGGCAGGCGAGATCCTCGCGTCGGTCGCGGCGAGCGGTCGATCGGACAGCACGGCCAGCTCAGGCAGGTCAGCCAGCACCGCGCGCGAGTACGCGGTCAGCACGGCGCGGGCGTCGTCGGCGTCATGACGGCTGGTACGGACGACGCCCCGCTGGACCCGCCGGGGACACAGGGTCCTCGACAGGTCGTGCCCGACGTGACACTGGTCGAGCTCTTCGCCGCACAGGTACGCAGAACGCCCGACGCACCAGCGGTCCGCATTGACGGCGCCGGGCTGAGTTACGCCGAGGTGGACGAACGCGCACGACAGTTGGCACGGACCCTGGTCTTGTACGGCGCCGGGCCCGAGCGGCTGGTGGGTGTGGCGATACCGCGCTCTCTCGACCTCGTCGTCGCGTTGCTGGCGGTGCACAAGACCGGCGCGGCGTATCTCCCGCTGGACGTCGACTATCCCGCCGACCGGTTGGCGTTCATGATCGCCGACGCCGCACCGGTCGCGGTCCTGACGAGCGTCGACGTCGCGGACCCGCTGCCCGCGTCGGGGGTGCCGGTGCTCGCCGTGGAGGCGCCACCTGTCGCCGCGGGTAGTGGGACTGAAACGGCGGGTCGGGTCGACGAGGCGTCGTCGCCCGATCCTGGCCTCGGAACCGGTGGTCCGCGACCCGATCATCCGGCGTACGTCATCTACACCTCCGGATCCACCGGCCGGCCCAAGGGAGTCGTCGTCACCCATCGGGCGATCGTCAACCGGCTGCTGTGGATGCAAGCGGAGTACGACCTGTCGCCGGCAGACAAGGTTCTGCAGAAGACGTCGGCGAGTTTCGACGTGTCGGTGTGGGAGTTCTTCTGGCCGCTCGTCACCGGCGCGGCCCTCGTCGTGGCCGAGCCTGGAGGGCACCAGGATCCCGGATACCTCGCGCGGTTGATCGAGACCGAGCAGGTGACGACGCTGCATTTCGTACCGTCGATGCTGCGGGTCTTCCTCACCGAACCGGACGTCGCGTCGCGGTGTGGCTCGCTGCTCCGGGTCGTGTGCAGTGGCGAGGCGTTGCCGGCTGAGCTGCGGGACCGCTTCTTCGACGTGTTCGGTTCCCGCACGCCCGGCGGTGGCGGCGGTCCCGCGCTGCACAACCTCTACGGCCCGACCGAGGCGGCCGTCGACGTCACCTCGTGGGCATGTACGCCCGCCGAGCAGGGGCCGGTCCCGATCGGGCGTCCGATCTGGAACACCGGTGTCCGCGTGCTCGACGCCGCATTGCGGCCGATCGGTGCCGGCGAGACCGGTGCCGGCGAGATTGGGGAGCTGTACCTCAGCGGTGTCCAGCTCGCCCGCTGCTACCTCCACCGACCCGCACTCTCGGCCGAGCGGTTCGTCGCCGATCCGTACGGAGAGCCCGGTACCCGGATGTACCGCACCGGTGACCTCGCGCGGTGGCGGGCGGACGGTGCGCTGGACTACGCCGGACGCGTCGACCACCAGGTCAAAGTGCGCGGACACCGGATCGAGCTGGGTGAGGTCGAGGCCACGCTGGCCGGATGCCCCGGTGTGGCAGCGGCCGTGGTGGTCGCCCGCGACGACAGGTTGGTCGCCTACTACGTGGCCGAGTCGGGTGGTGGACCCGGGGGAGAGGCTCTGCGGGAGCAGCTCACCGCGCGGCTGCCGGCGGTCATGGTGCCGGCTGCGTACGTCGGGCTCGACGCGATGCCGCTCACCGCCAACGGCAAGCTGGACCGGGCCGCCCTGCCGGCTCCCGACTTCGCCGCACTCGTGGGCGACACCGCTCCGGCGACCGAACGAGAGGCGCTGCTGTGCCGCCTCTTCGCCGAGCAGTTGGACCTGGGCGAGACCGCGGTCGGTGTACGCGACACCTTCTTCGCCCTCGGCGGTGACAGCATCCAGGCGATGCTGCTGGTCGGCCGGCTGCGCGGGTCAGGACTCGTGGTTACGCCGGCGGACGTCTTCACCCATCCCACGCCCGAACGACTGGCGGCGGTGCTCCGACATTCCGACCCGACCGCGGACCCTGCGCCGACCGTGGAACCTACACCGTCTTTGTTGGGAGCGGCCGCCGCCGCCAACGGCGCCGACGAGGTCCTGTCCGTGGGGCCGATGGCGGAAGGGTTGCTCTACCACGCCGCGCTCGACCCGACCGGTCAGGCGTACGTCATCCAACTCCTGGTCGAGCTGTCGGGTGCGGTCGACGCCCGTCGGTTGCAGAGCGCGGCCAACAGCCTGCTGCGCCGCCACGCGAGCCTGCGGGCGGGGTTTCACTACGGGGTGGACGGCACGCCCGTCCAGGTGATCGCCGCCACGGTCGAGGTGCCCTGGCGGGAGACCGATGCGGCCGCTCCGAGCGACGTCGAACAGCTCGCGAACGAGGACCGGCGGCGGCCGTTCGACATTGCGACGCCGCCTTTGCTGCGGACATCACTGCTGCGTACCGACGCGGACACCGCGCGGCTGGTCCTCACCGTGCACCACCTGGTGGTCGACGGGTGGTCGCTGCCGATCCTGGTGCGCGAGCTGTTCACGTTGTACGACGACCCGGACGGCGCCTCGCTCGCGCCCGCGGCGCACCCGCGGGACCACCTTGGCTGGCTCGCCGCCCAGGACGGGCAGGCCGCGGTCGCCGCGTGGCAGCGGGTCCTTTCCGGGGTGACCGAACCGACCACGCTCGCCCCCGCGGACGTGCCCCACCCCGAGCGCGTCGGCCCGCCCGAGGTGATCGAGCACCGTGTCGACCCGGAAACCTGCGCCGGCCTGCGGTCCGTCTCGCGTGCGTACGGGCTGACGCTCAACACCGTGCTCCAGGGCGCCTGGGCTTCGGTGCTCGCCACTTTTACCGGCCGCGACGACGTGGTGTTCGGGACGACGGTCGCCGGTCGCCCGGCCGAGCTGCCTGATGTCGCGTCGATGGTCGGCCTGTTCGTCACCACCATCCCGGTCCGCGTGCGGCTCGACCGGGCGTCGCCGGTCCGGCAGCTGCTGGCCCGGATCCAGGACACGCAGGTGGGCCTGCTCGCTCACCAGCACCTGCGGTTGGCCGACATCCAACGCGCCGGCGGCTGGCGGGGAGGGGCAGGGTCCGGCGGTGCAGGTGGTGCCGCCGGTCGGCCGGCCGAGTTGTTCGACACCCTGCTCGTGTACGAGAACTACCCGGTGGGCGACCATCCGACGACCGACCAGCTGGTGGTGACCGGGATCGAACGCCGGGACGCCACGCACTATCCGCTGACCGTCACCGTCGTGCCGCACGGCCGGGACCTGTCGGTGCGGCTTGCGTACCAGCCCTCGGTGATCGGGACCGACCTCGTGGCGTCGCTCGTCCGCACGCTGGACGGCATCCTGGCGGGGATCGCGACCGACCCGCACCAGCCCGTGGGGGATCTCCAGCCAGTCGGCCCCGGAGTGCCCGAACGTCCGCGCCCGACCACCCTCGACGGCGAGGGCGCAGCCGGCGTTGTCGGCCCGGCCGGCGTTGATGGCCCGGCCGGCGCTGACAACCCGGTCGGCGATCTCGCACCGGCACCCCGCGCGCGCACCCCGCGCGGCCCGGTGGAGCTGCTGTTGTGCGACCTGTTCGCCGAGGTACTCGAGCTTCCACGGGTGGGTGTGGACGACGACTTCTTCGTTCTTGGTGGGCATTCGTTGCTCGCCATCACCGTGGTGAGCCGGATCCGCAGACTCCTCGACGCCGAGGTGCCGATCCGGGCGCTTTTCGATGCCCCGACCGTGGCGACGCTGGCCGCGTGGTTGGAGCAGAGTCGCGGTGGACCGGTACGGCCGCCGGTGGAGCCCGTCGCGCTGGCCGACCGGCCCGATCCGTTGCCGGTGTCGTACGCCCAGCAGCGGTTGTGGTTCCTCGACCAGTTCGACGGACCGGGCCCGGTCTACAACATCCCGATCGCGTGGCGACTGACCGGTGCGGTCGACGTCGACATCCTGCGGTCCGCGCTGGCCGATGTGGTGGCGCGGCACGAGAGCCTGCGGACCGTCTTCGCAGAGGCCGACGGCCGGGCGTACCAGCGCGTCCTGCCCGAAGCCGACGCCATGCCCGCCCTGCAGGTGCGTACGGTCGACGATGCCCCGGATTCGCGCGCAAGGAGGGAGCGGTTGACCGACGCGGTGCGGGAGGCGGCGCGGTACGCAGTCGACCTGGCGCGCGAGCTGCCGATCCGGGCGTGGCTGTTCCGGACCGGGCCGGACACGCAGGTGCTGCTGATCCTCGTCCACCACATCGCGGCCGACGAGTGGTCGGCGCGTCCGCTGGTGCGCGATCTCGGCACCGCCTACGCGGCCCGGAGCGAGGGGCGCCCGCCAGGGTGGAGCCGGCTGCCGGTGCAGTACGCCGACTACACGCTCTGGCAGCGTCGCCTCCTGGGCGGAGCTGACGACGAGCGGGCCGACGACGAGCGGGCCGACCGCAGGGAAGGCGCGGGCGGCGCGATCGGACGCGACCAGCTCGGCTACTGGACCGAGACCCTGCGCGACCTGCCGGACGAGCTGGACCTGCCGGCGGACCGGCCGCGCCCGGCGGTGGCGTCGTACCGCGGTGCCCGCGTGCCCGTCGACGTCCCACCCGAGCTGCATGCCGAGATCCGCACCCTCGCCCGCCACCACGGGGTCACGTCGTTCATGGTGCTGCACGCGGCGCTCGCCGTCCTGTTGACCAGGCTGGGTGCTGGGTCCGACATCCCGATCGGCTCACCGGTCGCCGGTCGCGCCGACGCATCCCTGGACGACCTGGTCGGGTTCTTCGTCAACACGTTGGTCCTGCGTACCGACACCTCAGGCAACCCGAGCTTCGCCGACCTGCTCGGCCGGGTCCGGCGCTGCGACCTGGCGGCGTTCGACCACCAGGACGTGCCGTTCGAACGGATCGTGGACGCGGTGAACCCGGCCCGGTCGGCGGCGCGGCACCCGTTGTTCCAGGTGCTGCTCGTCCACCAGCAAGAAGCCGGTGAGTCCTTCGACCTACCCGGTGTGGACAGCGCACCCCTGGCGGTCGACGTCGGCGTAGCGAAGGTCGACCTCACCCTCTACCTGTCCGAGCGGGCGGACGCGGGCGGTGTTCATGGCGCGCTCGAATACAGCACCGACCTGTTCGACGAAGCCACCGCCCACCTGCTGGTGACGCGGCTGGTACGAACCCTGCGGGCGATGACCGCGCGGCCCCAGGACCCGATAGGCGCGTTCGACATCCTCGTGCCCGAGGAACGGGCGCGGCTGGCCTCGGCCGCCGACGCCACCGCGGTGCGCGTGCCGGACACCACGCTGCCGCAGCTGTTCGCCGCACAGGCACGGCGGACGCCGGACGCGACCGCGGTGACCGCGGCCGGCGTCAGCCTCAGCTATGCCAACCTCGACGCCAGGTCGACCCGGCTGGCCGGCGTACTCACGGACCATGGTGCGGGCCCCGAACACATCGTCGCGGTGGCGCTGCCACGCGGTCTCGATCTGGTGGTGGCGTTGTTCGGCATCCTGAAGTCGGGTGCGGCCTACCTTCCGCTGGACCCGGACCTACCCGCCGAGCGGGTCGCGACCACGCTGGCCGACGCGGCCCCGGTCTGCGTCCTGACGAGTACGGCGTCGACGGCAAGGCTGCCTGCCACCTCGGACGTCCGCCGGCTCCTCCTCGACCAGCTGCCGCTCGACCACCGACGTGGGATGGCCGGCGCAGGGCGCGACGCCCGCCCTGACGCCGCTGCAGACGTCGCCGCAGACGTCGGGGCCGAGCCGCAGCCGGCGTCCGGTGCCCATGCGGCGTACGTCATCTACACGTCCGGGTCCACCGGACGACCCAAGGGTGTGGTCATCCCGCACGCAGCGCTGGTCAACTTCCTGCTGTCCATGCGGGAACGCCTCGCCCTCGACGGGAACGACCGGCTGCTCGCCGTGACCACGATCGGCTTCGACATCGCCGGCCTGGAGCTCTATCTCCCTTTGCTCGTCGGCGGCACCGTGGTGATCGCCGAGCCGGCTACCGTCCGCGACCCCGTTGCCCTGTGGGCGTTGGCGGCGCGCTCCGGCGCGACGGTCATGCAGGCCACACCGACGCTGTGGCAGGCACTGCTCGCCGACCGCCCGGCCGGCGTGACCATGCGGGCTCTCGTCGGGGGCGAGGCGCTGCCGGCTTCACTCGCGGCCGAGCTGGTCAGGTGCGGGCGGGTGACGAACCTGTACGGACCGACCGAGACGACCATCTGGTCGACCGCCGCGGACATCCCGTCGGGTGGGCACGCGGCACCCGACGGCACGCCCGCGATCGGGAACCCGATCTGGAACACCCAGGCGTACGTCCTGGACGGCGGACTGCGCGAGGTCCCCGACGGTGTCGTCGGGGAGCTCTACCTCGGCGGTGCTGGACTAGCCCGGGGCTACCTTCGCCGCCCCGGCCTGTGCGCGGAACGGTTCGTGGCGAACCCGTTCGGTCCACCGGGTACCCGGATGTACCGCACCGGCGACCTCGTCCGCCGACGCGCCGACGGTTCTCTTTCGTACCTCGGACGTACGGACGACCAGGTGAAGCTGCGCGGCCACCGGATCGAGCTTGGCGAGGTCGAGTCCGTCCTCGCCGCGCACCCCGGAGTCGGTGAGACGCGGGTCGTCGTCCGGGAGGATCGGCCGGGGCAGCGTCAGCTCGTCGGCTACGTGGTGCCACGACAGCCGGGCCTGGTGTCGAGACAGCATCTCCGCGCGAGCGTCGCGGCGCGGCTGCCGGAGTCCATAGTGCCGGCGGCGTTCGTCCTGCTGGAGGCGCTGCCCCGGACCGCTGGCGGCAAGCTCGACCGGAACGCGTTGCCCGCACCGGACTTCGGCGCTGCGGCAGGCGACGGGAGAACGCATCGGGCGCCGGCCACGCCGTCCGAGAGAACTCTCGCGGCGCTCTTCGCCGAGGTGCTGGGGCTGGCCGAGGTGGGTGTCGACGTCGGCTTCTTCGAACTCGGCGGCGACAGCATCACGTCGATCCAGCTGGTGAGCAGGGCGCGGAAGGCGGGCCTGTCGCTCAGGGCCCGGGACGTCTTCGAGCACCGCACCGTCGCGGCACTTGCCCAGCACGCCACGCCCGGCCCGGCCATCGCACCGGACGAGGTGACCGACGACGTGACGGACGACGTGACGAGGGCCCCGCTCATCGCCCTCGCACCGGACGAACTCGCCGAGCTGGAGGACGATCTCGCATGACGGCACCTCGACCGGAACACGGGCAGGAGTCCACGGCGAACCGTATCGAGGCGGTCCTTCCCCTTGGCCCGCTGCAGGAAGGGCTGCTCTTCCATGCCGCGCTCGACGAGGACGCGGTGGGCCGCTACGTCGTCCAGCTGCTGATCGACCTGGAGGGGGAACTTCGACCCGACGTGCTCCGCTCCGCCATCGCTGCGCTGGTGGAGCGGCACGAGTCGCTGCGCGCGGCATTCCGGCAGCGGCGTTCGGGCGAGCCGGTCCAGGCCGTCGTGCGTACGGTCGTGGTGCCGTGGCGGGAGGTCACGGTCGACGACGAAGCGGCGGCCGAACGGATCGCCGACCAGGACCGGATGGCGGCGTTCGACCTGGGACGGCCGCCCCTGCTGCGTGCCTCGCTGGTTCACCTTGGCACTGGCCGGCACCGGTTGGTCCTCACCCTGCACCACCTGGTGGTGGACGGGTGGTCGCTACCGGTGCTGGCGCGGGAGCTGATGCAGGCGTACGCCGACGGTGGTCGGCCGGACACACTCCCGACCGCCGTGCCGTACCGCGACTACCTCGCCTGGGTGGCGGGGCGCGACGTCGACGCATCCCGCGCGGGATGGCGTCGATCCCTTGCCGGCCTGGCCGGGCCGACCCGGCTGTCGACGGTCGGGAACCTGACCGCCGCGACCGAACTACCCAGGCGCCTGGTGACGAACGTTCCCGAGGGACTGCTGGAGAAGATCACGGCGTTCACGCGCACGTACGGCCTGACACTGAACACGGTCCTGCAGGGTGCCTGGGGTCTCCTGCTCGGGCGGTTGACCGGAAGCGACGACGTGGTCTTCGGGGCCACCGTGTCGGGACGCCCGGCCGAGTTTCCCGGTGCCGAGGAGATTGTCGGCCTGCTCATCACCACGATTCCGGTACGGGTGATAAGCGGTCGTACGACGTCGGTCCGGGACTTCCTGTCCGCTCTGCAGTCGGAGCAGGCCGAGCTGATCGAGCACCACCACGCGCCCTTGGCCGACATCCATGCGGCTGCTGGCGATGTGGGCGGCCGGGACCTGTTCGACACCTTGCTGGTCGTCGAGAACTATCCGTTCGATCCCGCCGAAATCCCTTCCACGCCAGAGCTTCGGGTGTCGGGGGTGTCGGGCCAGGACGCGACGCACTACCCACTGACGCTCGTCGCCTTTCCGCGCGCCGGTGTGCTGAGGCTGGAGTTCGTCTTCCGTACGGATGCCCTCGACGAGGACCGGGTGGAACGGATTTCGGCGCAGCTGCTGTGCATACTCGCCGGCCTGGTCGAGGGGCCGGAGCGACCGGTGTCGAGTGTGGACCTGATGGCACCACCCGAACGGCAACGGGTGCTGGTGGAGTGGAACGCGACCGAGGTCGACGTGCCGGCCGCGACCCTCCCCGAGTTGTTCGAGCGCCAGGTCCGCCGGGGTCCGGAGGCGTTGGCGGTGTGGTGCGACGGCGTGGGGTGGTCGTTTGGGGAGCTGGAGGCGCGGGCGAATCGGCTTGCGCGGTTGCTGATTCGGCGGGGTGTGGGTCCCGAGTCGGTGGTGGGGGTGTTGCTGCCGCGGTCGGCGTCGTGGTTGGTGGGGCTGCTGGCGGTCATGAAGGCGGGTGGTGCGTATCTTCCGTTGGACCCGTCGTACCCGGCGGAGCGTCTGGCGTTCGTGGTGGGTGATGCGGCTCCGTCGGTGGTGGTGACGGATGCGGAAACCCATG
>JBOHED010000109.1:0-11543 GCA_050700915.1 Actinopolymorphaceae bacterium
TGACGTATTGGAAACAGTCGCTCTAGAGTTTCCGTCATGGAAACACACGACGACGCCCTTCCACCGACGCCGGAGCAGGCACGCGCCGCCCTCGGCGACGCCGAACAGGTCCGCACCTCCGTCAGCCACCTGTCGGCCACGCCGTGGCCGCGGTGGTTCACGATCATCCTCGCGGCGTACCTCGGCGCGCTCCCACCCGTGTACGGCGGCCTCATGGCCGGCCAGACATGGCTGCTGCCGAGGACCGGTTGGCTGGCGATCGCGGCTGGGCTCGTCTCGACGTTCCTGATCCTGTTCGTCGTTGCGGCGAACGGCTGGAGGCGCAGGACGGGCGTGGCACTGCGTCTGGACGTGCTGCCCCGGTCGGCGACCCTAGGGGCGATCGTCGGCTACCCCGCCCTCGCGTTGGGGGCGACCGCCGTGTTCCGGATCACCGGCAGCCCGCTCCTGCTGTTCGTCGCGTCCGCGGCCGGCGTTGCCGTCGCCGTCGGCTTCCACCTGTGGTTCGTACGCCTGCACCGGAAGAGTTCATGACCGGCAAGCAGTCCGGTACGTTCGACGCCATCATCCACGCGCCCAACCGGTTGCGCGTCTGCGCCCTGCTCGACGCCGCCGGGGAGGCCGAGTTTCGCGTGGTCCAGGACCAGCTCGAGGTCTCAGCGTCCGTGCTCAGCAAGCACGTCACCGTCCTGATGGAAGCCGGGTACGTCACCCAGCGCAAGGCCATCCGCGACACCAGGCAACGCGTCTGGCTACGCCTCACCTCCGAGGGTCGGGCCGCCTACCGTGCCCATGTCGCCGCGCTCGCGGCGATCGTCGGCGACGACGGCCGGTAGATCCGTACGGCAGAAGCCGTCACGACGTCGAAGCGGGCGCGGGAGTGGGCGCTCGCAGCGTGCGGGCCACCTGCGGGAAGACGTCCACGACCTCCTGCGCGAGCACGTTCCGCAGCGTGGTCCGGTCACGGTCGTACGCGGGATCGCCGGCCACGTTGCGCTGCTCGCCGGGGTCACTGCGGTGGTCGTACAGCTCGTCCTCGTCCCGCGACCGGAAGACGTAACGCAACGAAGGCGTACGCACCGACAGGTTCATCCCGTCGACTGCCGGGTCCCACGACGCCGGGTCGCGGTGCTCGCCACTGGCGTCGGACTCCATGCCGTGCAACACGGTCTCGGCGGTCACGTGGTCGCGGGTGCGTTCGGCGGCGGGGTCGCCGACCATGGCGGCGAACGACCTGCCGTCGCCCGCGTCCCAGCTCACGCCGGCCAGCTCGGCGAGGGTCGCGGCGATGTCGACCACCGACACCGGATGGGCGGTTCTCGCCCCGCGGCCGTCGGGATGGCGGAGAAGGAGTGGCACGCGGAGCGCCTCCTCGTAGTGGAGCAGGTGCCCCTTCTCCATCAGCCGGTGCGCGCCCATCATGTCGCCGTGGTCGGAGGTGTAGACCACGATGGTGTGGTCGAGCTCGCCCGTGGCGCGCAGGTGGTCGAGGACCGTGCCCACCTGAGCGTCGACGAGCGCACAGAGGCCCAGATAGTGCGCGGTGAGCTCGACCCAGCCGGGCTCGTCGAGGTCGGCGTACTTCGTGGCGAACGACGACGCGCGGACCTCCGCCGGCCGGGTCCGTACGCCGGTGCCCAAGCTCGCCGGCAGGCGGACCTGCCGCCGGTCGATGATCCGGTCGTACGGCGCCGGGACGACCATCGGGAAGTGCGGCGCGTTGTAGGAGCAGACGGCCAGCCAGGGTTCGCCTTCCGGGCGGTGCCGCAGCGCCTGGAGGAACTCCCGCGTCTGCCAGGTCTCCAGGTAGTGCGCGAGCGGAATCTCGGCGGTCGCCCGATGCGGCGTGGCCGGGTCACGAAGCGCGCGGACGTCGGCGGGCGTGAGGTTCTCGATGTGGTCCGGTTCGAGGTCGTACCCCTGGGCGGTGACGTACGCCCGGTACGGCTCGATGTAGCGACCGCGGTCCTTGCCGGACAGCACCGCCGGTATCGCCGTCGTGTCCGCGAATCCCATCCGGGACGGAGTTGTCCCGGGTACATGCCATTTGCCGGCGTAGATCGTGTGGTAGCCCGCGAGCTGGAACGCCTGCGCGACACTGTGCCCTCGCAGGTCCGGCGCGATCGCGCGCCAGTTGCCGAGGACGTGGTGGTGCCGGGGCATCAGCCCGGTCCACAGACTGGTCCGCGACGGGCAGCACAGCGGGAAGGGCGTGTAGCAGCCGTCGAACGACGTCGAACCCGCCGCGAGCGCGTCCAGGTGAGGTGTCTGCGCGGCCGGGTTCCCGTTGTAGCCAAGGGTGTTCCAGGCCTGCTCGTCGCTCATCATGACCAGCACGTTCGGCCGTCGTCCGGACATGGACCCCTCCGTCCGATGGCCCTTTACAACGGTGTACACAACGTAATAGAACCAGGTGCGGAGCACCAGATGTCATGTGCTGAGCACCAGATGTCACAGGCGGGCCACCAGGTCGATCGCGTGGAGGAACCGGAGGACGACAGCTGTGGACGACACCAGGCCGGCGATCCTGCTGATCACCGCCGACCAGCTGCGCAGGGACGCACTGGGTTGCTACGGCAACCAGGCGGTGGCCACCCCGAACCTCGACCGGCTGGCCGGCGACAGCACCGTCTTCGACCAGGCGTACACCGCGAGCCCGTGGTGCCTGCCCAGCCGCAGCTCCCTGGTGACCGGCCGCTACCCGCGCAACCACCGGGCGTACAGCAACTTCCGCGACTGCTCACTGTCGCCGGAGATCCCGAACCTCTACACGACGTTGGGCGGTGCCGGCTACACGGTCGGACACGTCGGCAAGTGCCACTACGCCCCGGTGCCGTACGCCGAGACCCGGCCGGACCGCACGCTGCCCTACGACACGTTCCGCGACTACTACCTGAGCCTCGGCATCGAGCATCTCGCCCTCCAGGACGACAAGCAGGTCTCGGTGTGGTTCTACGACGACTACGCGGCCGCGCTCGACGCCGCCGGTCACCTCGAGGCCTACCGCGCGGCGACCTGGAACCGTGCGGCACGCAAGGTGTTCCCGTTCCCCGGCCCGGCGGAGTGGCATCCCGACAGCTGGGTCGGTCGGCGTACCCGCGACTGGATCGGGTCCCACGACGACAGCCGGCCGTTCTTCTGCTGGGCGTCGTTCAGTGGTCCACACTTCCCGTTCGACCCGCCGGAGGAGTACCTCACCCGGGTCGACGACGCCCACCTCGGCGAGCCGCACGTGCTGCCGGAGGAGTGGGACGAGCCCGGCAGGCTGCACTACCGCAGCTTCCACGGTCCCGCCCAGGGCCGGATGGAAGGCGGCGGCTACCACGACCGGGATGACCACTACTGGCGCCAGCTCCGCCGGCACTACATGGCCAACGTCGCCCTCATCGACGACCAGGTGGGCGAGGTCGTCGCGGCCGCCGAGGCAAGGTTCGGCGACAACCTGCTCGTGGTCTTCACCTGCGACCACGGCGAGATGCTCGGCAACCACGGATTCTGGGGCAAGAACGCCTGCGCCTACGACGATGTCCTGCACGTGCCGCTGCTGCTACGCCTCCCCGGCCGTACGGGGATGGGATCGCGCAGCGACCGCCTCACCAGCCTGGTCGACGTGTTCCCCACCCTGCTCGCCACGGCCGGCATCGACCCGGCCGGCATCGACCCGGCCGATGCCGAACCGGCCGGCATCGACGGGCGGCACCTCGAGGGCAGCGGGCATGCGTACGTCTTCGCCGAAGGGGAAGGGTTCCTCACCGTGACCGACGGCCGGTACAAGCTGCTCACGGCCCATCGTGACGGCACCGTCTACACCGAGCTGTTCGACCTCGACGCCGACCCGCACGAGGTGGAGAACCTCGCCGGCCGCGGCGACTACACCGGTGTGCAACGCGACCTCCAGGCCGCCGCCCTGTCCGCGCTCGTCGAGACCACCCTGCCGTGAATGAACCGGTGTCTCCGCGCATGCCGCCCACCCAGGCGACCATCGGGATCGACAGCGGAACCGAGACCGGCAGGATCGACCGCAATATCTACGGGCACTTCCTCGAGTCTGCGTTCTTTTCCAACATCGAGGGCGGGGTCTTCGACGAGGGTTCTCCGTTGTCCGTCGACGATCCCGGCGCCCGGAACGGCCTGCGCCGGGACGTGATGGTGCTCTGTCGAGACCTTGGCGTTCCGGTCGTCCGCTGGCCCGGGGGGCAACTTCGCCTCGCCGTACCACTGGGAGGACGGCATCGGGCCGCGCGACGGGCGTCCACGCCGGTGGGAACTCGCCTGGGGAAGTGAGGAGTCCAACCGCTTCGGCACCGACGAGTTCCTTGCCTGGTGCCACGAGGTCGGCGCCGAGCCGTATCTCGTCCACAGTTGCCGCGACGTCGACGAGGCGGTCCGTTGGGTCGAGTACACCAACTACGGTGGGGACACCGCCTACACCCGCCGCCGCGCGGACAACGGCCATCCGGATCCGTACGCCGTGCGCTACTGGGGCGTCGGTAACGAGGTCTACGGCCCTTGGCAGCTGGGACATCGGTCGGCGCAGGAGCACGCGGTCGCCGCCCGGGAACACGCGAGGTTCATGCGGCTCGTCGATCCGACGATCTCCCTTGTCGGGGTAGGGATCCCCTGGCGGCAGGAGGAGTGGACGCGTCCGCTCCTCGAGCAGGCAGGCAGTCTGATCGACTACGTCTCGCTCCACCTCTACGCCGCGAGCAGGCACCTCTTCGAAGGCGGCGACGACTACGACGCGGTCGTCGCGCAGCCGCTGTACTTCGAGGAACGGATCAACGACTACGCCCATCTCGTACACGACCTGGCCACCGCCGCCGGCGTCGACCGGCCCCTCGCACTGGCACTCGACGAGTGGAACATCCGCCACCTGGAGCCGGCCGGCTGGCCCGAGCCTCATCCGTCCGACGAGGGAGGTGTCGCTGCCCGACCGCTGGCGGGCGAGGTCGCCGACGGACCGCTGCGGGTCAACCGCTGGAGCCCACGTACGCTCGCCGACGCGTTGTTCTACGCGGGCGTCTTCCATGCGCTCCACCGTGCGGTCGGCCTGCCCGTCCCACCGACCATGGCGAACACCGTCAACCTGGTCAACGCCAACGGCCTGGTCGTCGCCCGACCCGGCGGTGCGGTCCGGTCGGCGTCGTACCACGTCTGGGATCTCTACCAGAACCACACCGGCCCGATCGCCCTGGCGAGCAGGGTCGAGGGACCTGCCCACACCGCGCCGGTACGCCAGGGCGACAGTCGCGACGGCCACGGCGGACACCGGACCCGCCCTGGTGTCGTTCCCCACCTCGACGTGAGCGCCACCCTCACCGCAGACCGGCGGTCGCTCCGGCTGGCCGTCATCAACCGGCACCGCACCGCCGCGATCGAGGCACGGATCATCCTGGACGGCGCCGTGGAGCGACTTCCCCGCCGGGCGCGGGTCCGCGACATCGGCGTGGGGATCGACGACGTACTCGCGTCGAACTCGCTCGACCGACCGGACCACGTAACGCTGGTCGACCGTGGTGAGGCCGACGTGGGCGCGGACGGCTACGCCTTTCCGCCCCACTCGATCAGCCTCCTGTCCTTCGCTCTCGCCCCCGGCTGATAATCAGGGGCATCCGCGGCTTGCCGACGGCTACCGTGCGGGGATGAGCGATCCGGACCTGGGTGTGTTCGCGGACGTGCGGTGGCCGGAGCTCAACCACCGCGCGGCCCGCGCAAGGCTGGAGCACCACGGCTGGACGCCTTGTGGTGAAGGCGACTGGGCTCTGGCGTTTCGGTCGCCTGGTGGCCGGTTGGCGGCGCGCGTCAGCGCGTTCGAACCGTCGTACCCCTGGTTCGTCGAACTCTGCCGGCGCACCCGCGGCAATCCGTACTTTCCGCGGATCGATGCCGTTTCCGATCTCGAGGGCGGTGGCCATCTCGCCGTCCTCGAGTTCCTGACCCAGGTCGGGGTGGACGAGGAGGCGTCGTTCCTCGCCCGGTGGAACGACGACGCCGATCCGGACCCGCACCTACGGTCGGCCCGCGCGGCGACAGAGGCGCTGAATGCGTACTGCCAGGAGAACGTGCGGTTCTGGATGGGCATCGACCTCGAAGATCATGTGATGCGCGCGGCGAACGGTCACCTGAAGCTGATCGACCTGCTCGGCCGAGGAGGTGGGCCGATGCTCGTACTGATGGAGGCCGACATGGACGAGTTCCTGCGCGTCATCCCACGGGAGCGGTGCCGGTACATGCTGGAGATCCCCCACTTCTCCCGCGACTACGCCGCCGACGACCGCGCCCGCGTGGAGGCCGCCTTCGCCGCCCTCGACGCCGGCCGATGACCGCCTTCCCGCGAGCAGGTCGGCGAGACGCTCCGCACGCGGGCGGTGCCGCATGAGAGGTATGTGACATAGTACTGACGTGCCTGCCGGGTTCCCGCGGTCATCCGCCGACGCCACTGTCCACGCCGACGCCGACGCCGACGCCGACGTCATCGTCATCGGGGCTGGCATCGTCGGGGCAGCCTGTGCCTACTACGCCGCGCGGGCCGGGCTCGCCGTCGCGGTGGTCGATGCGGGCGCGGTCGCGGCCGGTACGACGAGCGCCGGCGAGGGCAACCTGCTGGTCTCGGACAAGGAACCCGGTCCCGAGCTCACCCTTGCCCTGCGTTCGCTCGCGTTGTGGCACGAGCTGAACGATGACCTCGGCCGGGAAACCGGCTTCGAGTACGAACGCAAGGGCGGCGTCGTCGTCGCGGAGTCGGCCGAGGCGGACGCGGAGCTGCAGGCATTCGCCGCCCGCCAGCGCGCGGCCGGCGTCACGGCGGAGCCCGTCGCCGACGACCGGCTGGCCGAGCTCGAACCCCACCTCGCTCCGGAGTTGCCGGGCGGGGTCCACTACCCGCAGGACGCACAGGTCCAACCGATGCTCGCGGCCACGGCGCTGCTGCGGGCGGCGAAGCGGCTCGGCGCGACCGTCCATCCACACACCCGGGTCACCGGAGTCGAGCGGTCCAGAGCGGGAAAGGTGGTCGGGATCGTCACCGCCGACGGCGAGTCGAGCGGCGGACCGACCGGCCGGATGAGTGCAGGCGCCGTCGTCAACGCCGGCGGCACGTGGGGTGGCGAGGTCGCCGCACTCGCGGGCGTCGAGTTGCCGATCCTGCCCCGGCGCGGCTTCATCCTCGTCACCGAACCGCTGCCGCCGAGGGTGCGGCACAAGGTCTACAGCGCCGAGTACGTCGCGAACGTCGCGAGCAGCTCCCCCGACCTGGAGACATCGGCCGTCGTCGAGGGCACCGAGTCCGGCACCATCCTGATCGGATCGAGCCGCGAGCGGGTCGGCTTCGACCGGACCCTGTCGCTGCCCGTCCTGCGGCGGCTGGCGGCGCAGGCAGTGCGGTTGTTCCCGTTTCTGGCCGACGTGTCCGCGATCCGTGCGTACCGCGGATTCCGTCCGTACGCACCGGACCACCTGCCGGTCATCGGTCCCGACCCGCGCGCGCCCGGGCTGTTCCACACCTGCGGGCACGAGGGCGCGGGCGTCGGCCTGGCCCCGGTCACCGGGTTCGTCACGGCGGCGCTGCTGACCGGGCGCGATCCGGGCCTGGACCTCACGCCGTTCCGGCCCGAACGGTTCGACGACCCGACGGCGGTGCCAGAAAGAATGGTGCCCGCATGAGTGACGCCGAGCGAGGCGAGGTCGTCGTCGACGGCCGGCCGGTCGCGATGCGTCCCGGGCAGTCCGTCGCCGGCGTGCTGCTCGCCGCCGGGATCCGGTCCTGGCGTACGACGAGAGGCGGCAAAGCGCGCGGGCTGTTCTGTGGCATCGGTGTCTGTTTCGACTGCCTGGTCACGGTCAACGGCCGCCGGTCGGTCCGGGCCTGCATGGCCGAAGCGCGTCCCGGCGACGTGGTGACGACCGGGACGGTGCCAGATGACTGAGGGCCAGATGACTGACGGCCGGATGACTGAGGCGTACGACGTCGCGGTCGTCGGCGCGGGACCGGCCGGGCTCACGGCCGCGACGACGATGGCGGGGTGCGGGCTCCGCGTCGTGCTGCTCGACGCGGGCGGGCGGCCCGGCGGCCAGTACTTCCGGCATCGCGACGACGCGAGCGCCGACGCCTACGGTCGCGGATTCCGCGCGCTGCACTCGGCTCTGGCCACCCAGGTCGCCGCGGGACAGGTCGCCTATCGGCCACGGCACCAGGTCTGGAACGTCGAACACGCCCAGCGCTTCACGATCCACGCCCTCGACGAGTCCGACAGTGGGCGCCCGGTGTCGCGGGAGGCGGAGGCCGAGGCACTCGTCGTGGCGACGGGTGCGTACGACCGTCAACTTCCCTTCCCTGGTGGGGATCTCCCCGGCGTGGTGGCTGCGGGCGGTGCGCAGGCGCTGCTGAAAGGCAGCGGTGTCCTGGTCGGGCAGCGGATCGTCGTCGCCGGCAGCGGTCCGTTCCTGCTTCCCGTCGCGGCCGGGCTCGCGGAGGCTGGCGCCCGGGTCGTGGGGGTGTACGAAGCCGCACGGGCACGTCGCTACCTGCGGCACCCGCGGGTGCTGTTCCGGCACCCGGGGCGGTTCACCGAGGTCGCGTCGTACGCCGGGAAGCTCGCCAGGCACCGGATCCCTTACCGCACAGGGCATGCGGTCACCGAAGCTCATGGTCACGACTCGCTCACTGGTGTCACCGTCGCGCGGCTGGACGCGAGGTCACGTCCTCTGCCTGGCACCGAGGTTTCCGTGGCCTGCGACGCGCTCGCCGTCGGGTTCGGCTTCACGCCGCAGCTCGACCTGCTGGTGGAGCTGGGTTGTGAGGTGACGGTCGGGGGAGGGTCACCTGTCGTGGCGGTCGACCTCGACCAGCGAACGACGGTCGAGGGCGTCTACTCCGCCGGCGAGACGACCGGGATCGGCGGGGCGGCGCTGGCGCTGGTCGAGGGCGAGCTGGCCGGGCTCGCCGTGCTCGCCGCACGCGGGGTGCCGGTCGACATGGCGCGGCGCGAGCGACTACGACGGCGCCGCGATGCCCTTCGTACGTTCGCCTCCGTCCTCGACGAGGTGCATACCCTGCCGGCGAGCTGGCTCGTCGCGCTTCCCGACGACGCTCTGGTCTGCCGGTGCGAGGAGGTCACTGCCGGGGCGGTACGCCGGGCGGTGCGCGACCTCGGCGCGACGGATCCGCGATCGGTGAAGCTCCTCACCCGCACCGGCATGGGCTGGTGCCAGGGCCGGACCTGCGCAGCCGCCACACTGGAACTGACCGCCGCGCTGACCGGCCGTCCGGTGACCGCCGACGACGTGCTCGCCCTGACCCGCCGCCCCTTCGCGCATCCCGTCCCGCTCGGCATCCTCGCCGACCTCGATGTGCCCGACCCGACCGACCTGACCGACCTGACCGACGACCGCATCGGCACCGGAGAAGGAGAACGATGAGCCCGACGACCCGTAAGCCCTGGCACGGTGTGATGGTCGCGACCGCGCTGCCCTACCACGACGACCTCAGCGTCGACCACGACACGTTCGGCGCCCACGTGCGCTGGCTCGTCGACAACGGCTGCGCCGGTGTGATGCCGAACGGCTCGCTCGGCGAGTACCAGTCCCTGACCGACGACGAACGGTCCCGGGTCCTGCGGACCGCCCTCGCAGCGGTTCCCGACGGCGCCTCCGTCGTGCCGGGCGTGTCGGCGTACAGCGCGCTCACCGCACGCCACTGGGCGGAGGACGCGGCCGACGCCGGCGCTCCGGCCGTGCTGTTGCTTCCCCCGAACGCCTACCGCGCCGACGACAGGATCGTCCTCGCCCACTACGCCGAGGTGGCGAAGATCGGCCTGCCGATCGTCGCGTACAACAACCCGCACGACACCCGCGTCGATCTCACGCCGGAACTCCTCGCCCGCCTGCACGGCGAGGGCCACATCGCGGCGGTGAAGGAGTTCAGCGGCGACGTTCGGCGGATCTACCAGATCCACGAGCTGGCGCCCGACCTCGACGTCCTCATCGGCGCGGACGACGTAGCGCTGGAGCTGGGCGTCGCCGGTGCCGTCGGCTGGGTGGCGGGATACCCGAACGCGTTGCCCGAGGTGTGCGTACGCCTCTACGACGCGGCCGTCGCGGGCGACCTCGCCACCGCGCTCCCTCTCTATAAGCTGCTGCATCCCTTGCTGCGTTGGGACTCCAAGACCCAGTTCGTCCAGTCGATCAAGTTGTCGATGGACATCGCCGGTCGTCGTGGCGGTCCGTGTCGCCCGCCCCGGCTCGCACTGTCGGCCGAGCAGGATACGTCCGTACGCAAGGCAACCGAGGCCGTGCTAGCCGCACTCGACGCCGGCTCCGCCGAGGGCGTGCCGGTCCGATGAGGACGCGGAACGTCTTCCACGCCGTCGATTCGCACACTGAAGGCATGCCGACGCGCGTCATCACCGGCGGCGTCGGCGTGATCCCCGGCGCGACGATGGCCGAACGCCGGCAGCACTTCGTCGCGCATCTCGACCAACTGCGTACCCTCCTGATGTACGAACCGCGCGGCCACAGCGCCATGAGCGGCGCGATCCTGCAACCGCCGACGCGACCGGACGCCGACTACGGCGTGCTCTTCATCGAGGTCTCCGGCTGCCTGCCGATGTGTGGACACGGGACGATGGGCGTCGCGACGGTGCTCGTCGAGACCGGGATGCTCGCCGTGACCGAACCTGTCACACAGGTACGGCTCGACACTCCCGCCGGACTCGTCGTCGCCGACGTCGAGGTCGCCGACGGAGTGGCAGGGCGGGTGACGCTGCGGAACGTGCCGTCGTATGCCCATGCTCTCGATCAGACCGTCGCGGTGCCGGGTGTCGGTGATGTCGGCTACGACCTTGCCTACGGTGGGAACTTCTACGCCATCGTTCCGATCGAGTCGGTGGGTCTGCCATTCGATCGCACGGAGAAGCAAGCCATCCTTGACACCGGCCTCGCGATCATGTCCGCCATCAATGAAACCGCGCCACCACAGCATGCCGAGGATCCCGCAATTCGCGGCTGCCACCATGTCTACTTCGCAGCCCCTGGTTCGGATGCGAAGCATTCCCGGCACGCGATGGCGATCCATCCGGGATGGTTCGACCGTTCGCCGTGCGGCACCGGCACGTGTGCGCGGATGGCGCAGTTGCACGCGCGGGGTGCCCTGGGACTGAACGAGGACTTCGTCAACGAATCGTTCATCGGGACGACGTTCGTAGGGCGGCTGGTCGGCGAGACCACCGTCGGTGGCCTCCCGGCGGTGACTCCGCTGGTGAGCGGGCGGGCGTGGCTCACCGGGACCGCTCAGTACTTCCTCGATCCCGAGGATCCTCTCCCACAAGGGTTCCTGCTGTGAGTCCGGCCGCGAGGACGGCGGCAGGCCAACCGGCGGACGGGAAGCTGGCGGCGGGGATCGACGGCCTCGACCTCCCGTCGCTTGACGGTCACCGCTCGCTGCGGGAGGAGGCGGCGAACGCCCTGCGGGCGGCCCTGGTCGCCGGGCAGATGCGTCCGGGTGAGGTCTACTCGGCCCCCGCGCTCGCCGCCCGGTTCAATGTCTC
>JBOHED010000110.1:0-7174 GCA_050700915.1 Actinopolymorphaceae bacterium
ATCGACTTCCTCGTCGTCGGCATCCCGGCCCTCGTCGGCGGTTACCTCAACGTTCAGGCAACCCTGAACGCCGGCGACTCCGGCCAGATCCTTCCGCTCATCCTGTCGCTGGTGTCCCTCGGCCTCGGCATCTGGAACATCTGCATCCGCCAGGGGAGTACGGGTCAGAGCGTCGGCAAGCAGGTGCTCGGTCTCAAGCTGGTCCGCGAGTCCGACGGGCAGCCGATCGGTGCCGGCATGGCGTTCGTGCGCGCCATCTGCCACGTCCTGGACGCCCTCGCCTGCTACGTAGGTTTCCTCTGGCCGCTGTGGGACCAGAAGCGGCAGACGTTCGCCGACAAGATCATGTCCACGCTGGTCATCCGCGTTTGACCCGCTCCGACCCGACGACGACGCCGGGATCCCGCCGCTTCGGTGGGATCCCCGCGTGGGCCGGTGTCCGGCCCCGTCCACCGAGGCGGCCGGTGTCGGCGCCGTGGCGGGCCGTCGTTACTCTGAGCAGGTCCCTGGGAGCGCTGTCCAGCCGTCCACCGGCGGGGCCGGTCGCATCCTGAAGCCGCGCAGGAAGGACCTATCGCGTGAGCGTGCTCGACGAGATCCTCGACGGAGTGCGCGCCGATCTAGCCGAGCGCCAGGCGAGAGTCTCGATCGAGGATCTCAAGGCTCGGACAGCGCACATGCCCTACGCGATCGACCCGATCCCGGTGTTGCGCGGCGACAGCGTGGCGATCATCGCCGAGGTAAAGCGCTCCAGCCCGAGCAAGGGTGCGCTGGCCGCGATCGCCGACCCGGCCGCGCTGGCGGTCGACTACCAGGCCGGCGGTGCGGCGGTGATCAGCGTGCTCACCGAGAACCGGCGGTTCGGCGGCACGATCGACGACCTGCGGGCGGTCCGCTCCGCCGTCGAGGTTCCCCTGCTGCGCAAGGATTTCGTGCTGACCAGCTACCAGCTGTGGGAGGCCAGGGCACACGGCGCCGACCTGGTACTGCTGATCGTCGCGGCCCTCGAGCAGAACGCCCTCATCTCGCTCATCGAGCGGGCCGAGTCGATCGGGCTGACTCCTTTCGTCGAGTGTCACACCGAGGAAGAGGTCATCCGCGCCGTCGACGCGGGGGCAAAGGTCGTCGGGGTGAACGCGCGGGACCTGAAGACCCTCGATGTCGACCGGACCGCGTTCGCCCGCCTCGCGCCCAAGATCCCCGACCAGATCGTCAAGATCGCCGAGTCGGGGGTCCGCGGGCCGCACGACGTGATCGAGTACGCACGCGCCGGCGCGCACGCGGTGCTGGTCGGCGAAAGCCTGGTCACCGGCAAGGACCCGCGCTCGGCGGTCGCGGATCTGGTCGCCGCCGGCGCTCATCCCGCCCTCCACCACGACTGAGTGACGCCATGACCGATCTTGTGACGAGCATCCCCGCCGGAACACCTGCCGGACCCGATCCGTCCGGACACTGGGGTCGTTTCGGCGGTCGCTTCATCCCGGAGGCGTTGATCGCGGCGCTCGACGAGTTGGACGCCGCCCGGGTGGACGCGCTTGCCGACCCGGCGTTCACCGCTGAGCTCGACCGGATGCTGCGTGAGTACGCCGGCGTGCCCAGCCTCCTCTACGACGCGACGCGGCTGTCCGAGGTCGCCGGTGCCCGGATCCTGCTCAAGCGGGAGGACCTCAACCACACCGGTGCCCACAAGATCCGCAACGTGCTCGGACAGGCCCTGCTCACCAAACGGATGGGCAAGTCCCGCGTCATCGCCGAGACAGGCGCGGGCCAGCATGGCGTCGCCGCCGCCACCGCAGCCGCCTACCTCGACCTGGACTGTCTGCTCTACATGGGCGAGGAGGACACGCGGCGACAGGAGCTCAACGTCGTACGGATGCGCATGCTCGGCGCCGAGGTGGTCCCTGTCCGTTCCGGCAGCCGCACGCTCAAGGACGCGATGAACGAGGCGCTCCGCGACTGGGTGGCGACCGTCGACCACACGCACTACCTGATCGGTTCGGTGGCGGGTCCGCACCCGTTCCCGGCGATGGTGCGTGACTTCTGCCGGGGGATCGGTGACGAGGCGCGCGCCCAGTCGCTCGACCTTCTCGGTCGACTGCCGGACGCGGCCTGCGCCTGCGTAGGCGGAGGCTCCAATGCGATGGGCCTGTTCGCTGCGTTCGTTCCCGACGAAAGCGTCCGGCTGTACGGATTCGAGGCCGGCGGTGACGCCAGCGAAGCGTCGATCAGGCGAGGCGACGCCGATCGGCATGCGGCGTCGATCAGCGGTGGGCGGATCGGTGTGCTGCACGGCTCCCGGTCTTATGTCCTGCAGGACGACGACGGGCAGACCATCGAGAGCCATTCGATCTCGGCCGGACTGGACTACCCCGGTGTCGGACCGGAGCACTCCTGGCTGCACGACACCGGTCGTGCGACGTACTCGCCGGTGTCCGACGCCGAGGCGATGGAGGCGTTCCAGCTGCTCACCCGGACCGAGGGGATCATCCCGGCGATCGAGTCCGCCCACGCGGTCGCCGGCGCCCTCCGGGTCGCGAAGGACCTCGGCCCTGACGCCGTTCTCCTGGTCAACCTCTCCGGACGGGGCGACAAGGACATGGACACCGCGGCGCGCTGGTTCGGTTTCCGTGACGAGAAGAAGGATCCGGGATGAGCGTCTCTCCCCTCTTCGACAAGGCGCGGGGAGAGAACCGCGGCGTCCTGGTGGGCTGCCTCCCCGCTGGCTTCCCAACCTACGACGACGCGATCACGGTCATGAAGGCCATGGTCGACGGCGGGGTCGACGTCATCGAGGTCGAGTTGCCGTATTCCGATCCGACGATGGATGGTCCGGTGATCCAGGCGGCGTCGGAGCAGGCGTTGCGCGGCGGCATTCGTACGTCCGACGTCCTGCGGACCATCGAGGCGGTCGCGGGGACGGGCGTCTGCGTCATCCTGATGACCTACTGGAACCCGATCGAGCAGTACGGCGTCGAACGGTTCGCCCGCGACTTCGCCGCCGCCGGAGGCTCGGCACTGGTTACCCCGGACCTCATCCCGGAGGAGGCCGGCGAGTGGCTCGCGGCGTCCGACGCGACCGGCCTGGACCGGGTGTTCCTGGTCGCGCCGTCCTCGAGTGACGAGCGGCTCCGGATCACGACCGAGTCCTGCCGCGGCTTCGTCTACGCGACCGCGGTGATGGGGGTCACCGGCGCCCGGGCGCAGACTTCCCGGCTCGCACCGGATCTCGTGACCCGCACCCGTGCCGTGACCGGTCTGCCGGTGGCTGTCGGCCTCGGTGTCTCCAACGGTGACCAGGCGGCCGAGGTCGCTTCGTACGCCGACGCGGTGATCGTCGGTTCGGCATTCGTACGCCAGGTCCTCGACGCCGAAGACGTCACTGCCGGCAGGGGAGGGGTCGAGGTGCTCGCCCGGGACCTGGCCGCTGGAGTCCGGCGCCGTGGGCACTGAGACGGCAGCCTCCACCGCCGTCGGAGCAGCTCCCGGAAGGTCCCACTGGCGGTTAGTTGCGCCCTGGATCTCGCTGGCCGCGAGGCTGCTTCTCGGCGGTGTCCTCGCAACCGCGGGGATCCTCAAGCTAGGCGTGTCTCCCACCGAACAGGTGCGGGCCGTCCGGGCGTACCAACTCCTGCCGCAGGGCGTTGACGCGGCCGCGGGCTACACCCTGCCGTTCGTGGAGATCGTGCTCGCTCTGGCGCTCCTCGTGGGTATGGGTACCCGGGTGGCAGCTGTCCTTTCCGGGGTGCTCATGCTGGTGTTCGTGGCCGGTATCGCCTCGGTCTGGGCGCGCGGGCTGTCCATCGACTGCGGCTGCTTCGGCGACGGCGGACCGGTGGAGCCCGGCCAGACGAAGTACCTCGAGGAGATCCTGCGCGATCTCGGACTCACGCTCTGCGCGGCATGGTTGGCGGTCTTCGGCGCCGGCCGTTTCGCGCTCGACAGGAAACGAACACCGGGGGAATGGGCGTGAGCGCGAGGAGCCCCCGCGGAGGTACGCCGAGGGACGAGGTGTGCCGGAGTGAGGCACCGCAGTGGTCATGCCAAAGGGGAACAGCGTGAGCGTGAGGAGCCCCCGCGGAGGTACGCCGAGGGACGAGGTGTGCCGGAGTGAGGCACCGCAGCGGTCATGTAAAAGGGGAACAACATGAGCAAAAGGTCGGCGCGTGAGGCACTCAGGGCCGAGCGGGAACGCCAGGCCACCCAGGGGCGACGGCGCGAGAACCTCGTGCGCGTCGGCATCGTCGTCGTGGTTGTCCTCGCCATCGTCGCCATCGCGGGCGTCGTCCAGTGGCAGCGCTCCCGCATCGACGCGGGAGCGGCGGCCCCGGCCGGGGTCGTGGAGGGTTACTCGAAGTCGAGGGGCGCGGATGCCGGTGCCGCCGGCCTGGGGAACGGCGTCGGAGTCGGCGTGGCCGACGCCCCGGTCGTCGTCGAGATGTTCGAGGACTTCTCCTGCCCGCACTGCCAGGAGTTCGAGGCCGGCGCCGAGAAGATGATCAACCAGCGGATCGAGAGCGGTGACGTGCGGGTCGTCTACTATCCGGTGACGCTCGACAACTTCGGTCGCCCGACCGAGCTGTCGGCCAACTCCTTCGCCTGCGCCGCAGACGAGGGCAAGGCGAGGGAGATGCACGACGCCCTCTACATCAACTTCCGCCAGGACTGGACCGTCGACCAGCTCGTGGCCCTTGGCCGCTCGGTGGGGCTGGACTCGGGGTCCTTCCGGTCGTGCGTACGCGAGGAGAGTTTCGCCGAGTGGGTCAAGTCGATCGACCAGACGGCGACAGACCGGGGCGTATCGGGAACCCCCACGATCTTCGTCGACGGAAAGGCGCTCGACCCCGAGGACACCAGCCCGGCCGCGCTGAGACTCGCCATCGAGGATGCGCTCGCCGGCCACAGCTGACCCGGTAGTGTCCGTCCGGTAGGCGCCCCCGCCTGCTGGAGGCGCGCGTCTGGCGCGCACCTTCGAGGAGCACAGGAGTACACCACAGCCATGCTGATCCAGGCCTTGATTCCCAGCCCGTCCCAGGGAGTCTGGCACCTCGGTCCGGTGCCGATCCGGGCGTACGCCCTGTGCATCATCGCGGGCGTCATCGTCGCCGTGTGGCTGGGCAACCGGCGCTGGGTCTCTCGCGGTGGCCGGCCCGGCACCGTGGCCGACATCGCCGTCTGGGCGGTGCCGTTCGGGCTGGTGGGCGCGCGCATCTACCACGTCGTCACCGACTATCAGCTCTACTTCGGCGCCGGTCGTGATCCACTCCGTGCGTTCGCCGTCTGGGAGGGCGGGCTCGGCATCTGGGGCGGTATCGCCTTCGGCGCCCTTGGCGCCTGGATCGGGTGCCGGCGGCGTGGCATCCCGCTGCCGGCCATGGCCGACGCCCTGGCGCCCGGGATCATCCTCGCCCAGGCGATCGGCCGGTGGGGCAACTGGTTCAACCAGGAGCTCTTCGGCGCCCCCACGTCCCTGCCGTGGGGCCTGCAGATCGACCCGGCGCACCGCCCGCCCGGCTTCGAACAGTACGAGTCGTTCCAACCCACCTTCCTCTACGAAAGTGTCTGGAATGTCGGGATCGCCGGACTGGTGATCTGGGCGGACCGGCGCTTCAAGTTGGGGCACGGTCGGGCGTTCGCCCTCTATGTCGCGGGCTACACGCTCGGGCGGGGCTGGATCGAGTACCTCCGGATCGACCCCGTGAACCAGGTCGCCGGTATGCGGCTCAACGTGTGGACGTCGATCGCGGTGTTCCTGGCGGCGGTGCTCTACATCGCGATCTCCGCTCGGCTCCGCCCGGGCCGCGAACTGGTCATCGAGCTGGGCGACGACGGCGCCGCCGTGGCCACGGACGGTAGCGCCCACACCGTGCCGCTGCCCGGCGCGAGCGGCGATGACGCCCCAGGGCTGGCGACGAGGCTGGCGACAGTTCTGGCGACCGGGCTGGCGCCCAGCGCGATGGCCCGGTCGAGCTCGGGTTCGAGGTCCGCGGCCCGGAGTCGGCGGGACGAACGTCACAGGGCGGCTCCGGCCCCAAGGATGCACAATGATGGTCGGGACGACGCACAATGTCAGGTAGGTAGCTCGACGCCGAGCCGCCGCCGACCTTTTTCGGCCTCTTCGCACCGGGTCGGTCGGCCCTGAGCCCCTTCGGGCCGCATGGCCAGCACGTCGGGGATGTTGGCCGCCGTCCGGATCGCTCCGCTACCCTGCATGCAATCTCCAGGGCCAACGTCGTCCCTCGAGCTCTTCCGGGGGTCTGGGGGGTCGTCCCCCGGACCAGCACTTCCGGGGGTCCGGGCCGCGAAGCGGCCGGGCTTGTACTTTCACACGCGAGTTCGACGACGGGAGTATCCATATGCTCGGAACACCCCCGGCTGCGTCGTTCCAACCCCCGGCCCAGCGCGGCCTCTACGACCCGCGGTTCGAGCACGACGCCTGTGGTGTCGCCTTCGTCGCCACGCTGAGCGGTGAGCCCAGCCGCCAGATCGTCGACCAGGCGTTCACGGCGTTGCGCAACCTCGACCACCGTGGCGCTTCCGGAAGCGAGCCTGATTCCGGTGACGGTGCCGGGATGCTGATCCAGGTTCCTGACGCGTTCTTCCGTGCGGTCTGTGACTTCCCACTGCCGCCGAAGGGGGAGTACGCGGTCGGGACCGCGTTCGTGCCCGATGGCGACGACGCCGAGGCCGCTGTCGTCCGCCGGGTGCAGGAGGTCGCCGCCGAGGAAGGACTGACCGTCCTCGGTTGGCGTGACGTCCCCGTCGCGCCGGAACTTCTCGGCAAGACCTCGCGTGCGGTGATGCCGCGGTTCCGGCAGCTCTTCGTCGCGGCCGTCGAGGATCGCGCCCTGCCCGGCCTCGCGTTGGAGCGGCGGGCGTTCGCGCTGCGCAAGCGGGTCGAGAACGACACCGATGTGTACTTCCCGTCGCTGTCGTCGCGCACGCTCGTCTACAAGGGCATGCTGACGACCGAGCAGCTGGAGCCCTTCTTCCCCGATCTGTCCGACCGCCGGGTCGAGAGTGCGATCGCTCTGGTGCACTCGCGGTTCTCGACGAACACGTTCCCGTCGTGGCCGCTCGCCCATCCGTACCGCTATCTCGCCCACAACGGCGAGATCAACACCGTCATGGGCAACCGGAACTGGATGCGCGCCCGCGAGGCTCTGCTCGCCTCGGA
>JBOHED010000111.1:0-3227 GCA_050700915.1 Actinopolymorphaceae bacterium
GAGCACTTCGAGGGAGTCCCATGCGTACGAATCCGGCAGGTTCGCGTCGTTGGTCCAGTCCTCGCGAACCGGCAGCAGAAGCCGCTCGCTGATGGACACCGCGTGGAATCCGAACCGCTCGGCTGCCTGCGCGACGGTCACAACCGCCTCCGGCGTGAAATAGGGCAGGCTCACACCGATCCGCGGAATGCTCATCTCAATTCTCCACTCTCGCTCGGGGTCGTTTCCTGCCCGAGCCCGGGCGCCGAGTGTGCCTCGCCGTACGGGCGTGAAGGCAGGGCGGGTGGTGCCCTTCAACAACGAGGTCGGAGCCGATGCCGACCACTCGACATTCCCGGTGGTGCGGTCGGTGGCCCGGAACCGGGTGAGCCGATGCGGTGGTCGAGGCGTCAGCTGACTCGTAGGCACCTTCGTCCCTTAGGATCCCTGGAATGTCTAGCTGTCCTGTGTGTGGCGCGGCGGTTGGCGACCTCGGACCCAGTGACCACCTGTTCCACACGCTTCTCGCGCTCGACCACTCGCGCCAGGCGCCGTAGGGACCTCTGCATGCGATCGCCTCCGCCTGTTTCCATCACCAGCATCCGTCCCGGCTCGCCGAGTCGGGCCGAGCCGTGCAGTGGGCGTACATCCAGCAGTTCCTGCGAAACGGATCCGACGCGCTCACCGGGATGACCGAGCATGTCCGCAAGCTCAACTCGCACCGACAGGGCGGCCGGAGACCTGAGGCGACGGACTTCGACGGTGTGCCGGCGTTTCCAGGTGGAGAGCCACCGCAGGCCTATTCGACGACGATCGCCGACGTCTCCGTCGATGGCCGATCGGACACGCCGACCGGTTGAGCGGCGCATCCACGCCCGGCTGTCAAGGCGGAGGAGGAAGGCGCACTGTGGTTGTGTGCGCCGATCGACGACAACGTAAGCCAGGCGGGATGCGGGGCGTCGCCCGTCAGTTGGTGACGCGGTAAGCGTCGAAAACGCCGTCGACGCCGCGGACGGCGCGCAGGACATGGCCCATGTGCTTCGGATCGCCCATCTCGAAGGTGAAGCGGCTCTTCGCGACCCGATCCCTGGTGGTCGTCACCGACGCCGACAGGATGTTGACGTGCTGGTCGGACAGCACCCGCGTGATGTCGCTGAGCAGCCTCGCCCGGTCGAGAGCCTCGACCTGGATCTGCACGAGGAACAGGCTCTGCGCGGTCGGCGCCCACTCGACCTCGAGCATCCGTTCGGGCTGTGCCGTCAGGTGGTCGATGTTGACGCAGTCCTTGCGGTGCACCGAGACACCGGCACCGCGGGTGACGAAGCCGACGATCGCGTCGCCAGGCACCGGCGTGCAGCACTTCGCGAGCTTGATCCACACATCGGTCACACCGCGCACCACCACGCCGGAGTCGCCTCGCGGCATCCGCTCGCGACCGGCAGTCTCGATCTGAAGGGCGACACCCTCCGAGACGTCCTCGGCCTCCTCCTCGGCTCCCCCGATGATCTGGACGAGGCGGCGGACGACGGCCTGGGCGGTCACATTGCCCTCGCCGACGGCGGCGTACAGGGAGGAGACGTCGCTGTGGCGCAGAAGGTCCTGGGCGACGGCAGCGAGGGCCTCGTGGGTCAGCATCCGCTGCAGGGGCAGGCCTTCCTTGCGGACCATTCGAGCGAGGAGGTCCTTGCCCTGGTCGATCGCCTCCTCGCGGCGTTCCTTGGTGAACCAGTGCCGGATCTTGTTGCGGGCCCGCGGGCTCTTGACGAACGTCAGCCAGTCGTGGCTTGGAGCGGCGCCCTGTGCCTTGGAGGTGAAGACCTCCACCAGGTCGCCGTTCTCGAGCTGACTCTCGAGCGGGACGAGCCGCCCGTTGACGCGGGCGCCGATACAGCGGTGGCCGACCTCGGTGTGGATGGCGTAGGCGAAGTCGACCGGAGTCGCACCGGCAGGAAGGGCGATGACATCCCCGCGCGGGGTGAACACATAGACCTGGGTCGACTTCATCTCGAACCGCAGCGACTCGAGGAACTCGCCTGGGTCCTCGGTCTCGCGCTGCCAGTCCAGCAGCTGCCGCAGCCACGCCATGTCGTTGGGGCCAGCCGGCTTGTCGGCCTCACGGATCGTGCTGGCGTCCTCCTTGTACTTCCAGTGCGCCGCGACGCCGTACTCTGCCCGCCGGTGCATGGAGAACGTACGAATCTGCATCTCGACCGGCTTGCCGTCAGGACCCATCACCGAGGTGTGCAACGACTGGTACATGTTGAACTTCGGCATCGCGATGTAGTCCTTGAACCGCCCGGGCACGGGGTTCCAGCGCGCGTGGATCACACCGAGTGCGGCGTAGCAGTCGCGCACCGAGTCGGTGAGGACCCGGATGCCCACGAGGTCGTAGATGTCGCCGAACTCGCGGCCGCGGACGATCATCTTCTGGTAGATCGAGTAGTAGTGCTTCGGCCGGCCGGTCACCGTCGCCTTGATCTTGGCGCCGCGCAGGTCGCCCTGAACCTGGTCGATCACCTTGGCGAGGTACTCGTCGCGCGACGGTGCCCGCTCGGCCACCAGGCGGACGATCTCGTCGTAGAGCTTGGGGTGGAGAGTCGCGAACGCGAGGTCCTCGATCTCCCACTTGAGCGTGTTCATGCCGAGCCGGTGGGCCAGGGACGCGTAGATCTCCAACGTCTCCCGTGCGGTCCGCTCCTGGCTGGTCTGCTTGAGATAGCGGAGGGTACGCATGTTGTGCAGGCGGTCGGCGAGCTTGATGACGAGGACGCGGATGTCCTTCGCCATGGCGATGACCATCTTGCGGATCGTCTCGGCCTGGGCGTATTCGCCGTACTTCACCTTGTCGAGCTTGGTCACGCCGTCGACGAGCATCGCGATCTCGTCACCGAAGTCGTTGCGCAGCTCCTCCAGTGTGTAGGCGGTGTCCTCCACCGTGTCGTGGAGCAGCGCGGCACACAACGTGGGCGGCGTCATGCCGAGCTCCGCCAGGATCGTCGACACCGCGACCGGGTGGGTGATGAACGGATCGCCGCTCTTGCGGGACTGGCCGCGGTGCCACTTCTCGGCGGTGCGGTAGGCCTTCTCGATCAGTGCCAGGTCGGCCTTGGGGTGGGTCGTACGGACGATCCGGAACAACGGCTCCAGCACCGGGTTGCCCTGGGGGGAACGGCCGAGCCGGGCCAGCCGTTCACGCATCCGACGGGACGAGCCCGAGAACGGGCCGCCGAGGCCCTGGATCGGTCCCC
>JBOHED010000112.1:0-7846 GCA_050700915.1 Actinopolymorphaceae bacterium
CTGCGAGGGCCACGACGCCAGCTGGGACCCGTTGGTCCGAGGACCGTCACCCGGCTGACGGTGCCGTCGCCGAGTTCCTCGTTCAGCCGCTTCACCAGACTCGGGGCGAGGAGTCGGACCTGGGTCGCCCAGGCGGTCGACTCGGCGCGGACGGTGAGCTCGGAGTCTGCGAACCGCTCGGCCCGGCAGTGCGCCGCCACGTCCGGACCCACGATCTGGTCCCAGCGCGCGATCGCCCCCGCGACGGCGACGTCGGCGGTCCACCCGCGATCGTTGACCAGCCGGTCGATCGTGGTGTCGAGCAGCTGCGGATCGCGATCGTCGGGACCCGCGCCGGAACGCGCGGAACGGTCGCCCCGCGACCGAGCACGACCGCGGACCCCCCTGGCCCCGAACCGAGATGTACGCACGCCTCGGCCGTTTGCCCCCGCGGCACCGAACGACGCGGCCACCGCACGCGCCAGGTCCACGCCGGCGGGATCCCACGCGGGGGACGCCGGATCGCCCGCTGGCGGACCGTCCGCCGCACCGTCAGAGCCGCCAGAATCTACGCCCGCTGGCCGAGCGTCGCGGCGTTCCGTCCGGTCATCGCGCTCACCACGTCTATTCGACACCGCGTACCTCCCCATCGGCCACGTCGTACCACGCTCCGACCAGCTGCTCGGGGACATCCTCGCGAACCGCTGCCGTCACGAGGACCTGTTCGGCGTCGGCGACCAGGCCGGCCAGCCGGGTACGCCGACCAGTGTCGAGCTCGGCGAAGACGTCGTCGAGGACCAGCACCGGCTCACCGCCTCCGTCGGAGCACAGCAGGTCGTACGCAGCGAGCCGCAGGGACAGCGCGATCGACCAGCACTCGCCGTGGCTTGCGTACCCCTTGGCCGGGAACTCTCCCAGGCCGAGCAGCAGGTCGTCGCGGTGCGGGCCCACCAGCGAGACGCCGCGGCGCAACTCCTCCTCCCGGCGGTCGGCGAGGGCATCGGCCAGCTTCACCGCGAGGGCGTCGGCCGTCCGGTAGGACGGATCGGCAGCCTCGCCGAGATCGCAGCCGCTCCGGTAGTCGAGCCGGGTCTCGTCCTGGGCCGGGGACACGTGGGCATACGCCTTCGCGACCAGCGGCTGCAGCAGGTCGACCACCGCCAGCCGGGCGGCGAGGAGCTCACCGCCCAGCCGGGTCAGGTGCGCGTCCCACGCGTCGAGGGTCTTGATCGCGCCCGACGACGCCTGGGCCGCCGTCTTGAGCAGGGTGTTGCGTTGCTTGAGCACCCGGTCGTAGTCCTGGCGTACGCCGGCCATCCGAGGGGTACGCGCCACCAGCAGCTCGTCGAGGAATCGCCGCCTGGTCTCGGGATCGCCCTTCACCAGCGTGAGGTCCTCCGGCGCGAACAGGACAGTACGCAGGACCCCCAGGACGTCCCGCGGCCGCGACACAGGTGCCCGGTTGAGGCGCGCCCGGTTGGTTCGCCGAGGCGTGACCTCGATCTCGATCAGGGCATGCCGCCCGTCGCGTACGACGTCGCCGCGGACGATCGCCCGCTCGGCGCCCGCCCGCACCAACGGGGCATCATGCGGCACCCGATGAGAGCCGAGGGTGGCGAGATAGCCGACGGCTTCGACAAGGTTGGTCTTGCCCTGACCGTTCTGACCGACGAAGACCGTGGCTCCCGGCGCGAGAGTCAGGTCGACCGCCGGATAGCTCCGGAAGTCGGTGAGGGAGAGGCGGGCGACAAACACGGTGCCCCCACGCTAGCCGGGTGCGAGCGGTCAGGGAGCCTCGGTGTCAGGCCGCGCAACGCTCGAGTCCGGCTGGGTCGCGTGCCCGCCGAACTGGTTGCGCATCGCCGCGATCGCCTTCATCGCCGGGGAGTCGTCCTGCCGTGACGCGAACCGGGCGAAGAGGGCGGCGGCGATGGCGGGCATCGGGACGGCGTTGTCGATCGCGGCTTCGACCGTCCATCGACCTTCGCCCGAGTCCTCGGCGTACCCCCGGATCCCGGCGAGGCCCTCGTCCTCGGCCAGTGCGGCGACGAGCAGGTCGAGCAGCCACGAGCGGATGACCGTGCCCTCCCGCCACGACTGGAACACGTCGGTGACGTTGTCGACGATCTCGGTGGTTTCCAGCAGCTCGTAGCCTTCGGCGTACGCCTGCATGATGGCGTACTCGATCCCGTTGTGGACCATCTTGGCGAAGTGCCCGGCGCCGACCCGGCCGGCGTGGACGAAGCCGAACTCGCCGTCGGGCTTGAGTGCGTCGAAGGCGGGCTGGACCTTCGCGACCGTCTCGGCGTCGCCGCCGCACATGAGGGCGTAGCCGTTCGTACGGCCCCAGACGCCACCGGACACACCGCAGTCGACGAACCCGATGCCGCGGGCGCCGAGCAAACGAGCGCTGTCGTCATCGTCGGTCCAGCGCGAGTTGCCCCCGTCCACCACGACATCGCCGGGCCCGAGGAGTTCGACCAGGTCGGCGATCACCTTGCGGGTGGGACCCCCCGCGGGCACCATCACCCAAACCACCCGCGGCGATGGCAGCCGCTGTGCGAGGTCTGCGAGGCTGTCGGCGTCGGAGCTGTCGGTGTGCGGATCGAACCCGACGACGATGTGGCCCTTCGCGCGAAGCCGCTCGCGCATGTTGGCGCCCATCTTGCCGAGCCCGACCAGTCCGATCTCCATGGCTGCGCGAGTCCTTCCGACGCCGTACGAATGCCGCCTGGTGACGGGCGCGCCTCGGTCAGCTCTGCAGGCGTACCGGCATGAGGAGGTAGCGGTAGTCCACGTTGGGCTCGGCGTCGACGGCAGTCAGCCCGGTGAGCACGGCCGGCCGGGTCGACTGGGTGAACGCGAACTGCGCGACCGGGGCCTCGATCGCGCCGAGGCCGTCGAGGAGGTACTGCGGGTTGAACCCGATCGTCAGCCCTTCGCCCTCGATACCCGCCTCGATCGACTCCGACGCCTGGGCCTCGTCGCTGCTGCCGGCCTCCAGGGTCGCCATCCCGTCGCCGAGGGTGAGCCGGATCGGGGTGTTGCGTTCGGCGACCAACGCCACCCGCTTGAGCGACTCGACCAGGGGAGCGGTCTCGACCCGCGCGACCGTCTGCTGCTCGGGCGGGAACAGCGTGCGGTATTTGGGGAACTCGCCGTCGAGCAGGCGGGTGGTCGTCCGCCGCATCGACCCGCCGCTGGTGCCGGCGAATCCGACCAACCCCTCACCGGCACCGGTGCCGGAACTCGCGAGGGCGATCGTGACATCGGACCCGCTGGCGAACGCCTTCGCCGTGTCGGCCAGCACGCGGGCCGGGACGAGCGCGGTCGCCGAGAGGTCCGGCAGCTCGGGCGTCCAGCTGAACTCGCGGACCGCCAACCGGTAGCGGTCGGTCGCGGCGAGGGTGACGGACGCGCCGTCGATCTCGATGCGTACGCCGGTGAGGACGGGGAGCATGTCGTCTCGACCGGCGGCCACGGCGACCTGCGACACCGCGTTGGCGAACACGTCGCCCTTGACGGTACCGGAGGCGGTCGGCATGTCCGGGAGGGCGGGGTAGTCCTCGACCGGGAGGGTCTGGACGGTGAACCTCGCACTGCGACACGTCACGACGACCTTGCCGCCGTCGGCATGGAGCTCGACCGGCTGCGCCGGCAGGCTCCGGCTGATGTCGGCGAGCAGCCGACCGGAGACGAGCACGGCGCCCTCGACCTCGACGTCGGCGGGTACGGACACCCTTGCCGAGGTCTCGTAGTCGAAGCCAGAGAGCAGGATCTCGCCGTCGCGGGCGTCGACGAGCATGCCGGCGAGGACGGGTAGGGACGGTCGGTTGGGGAGGCTACGCGCCACCCACGCCACCGCATCGGCGAGGACGTCACGGTCTACGCGGAACTTCACCGCTCATCGCCTCCTCGACGTACGGCGGCCGGCATGGAACGAGAGCCGGGAGCACGACGGTACACCGGCGGGACGTCCGCTGGTGGAGCCGGGTGGGCGTTGTGGATTGTGGTCTTTTTGTCATTCACGTAAGGAGACTCGACATCGTCATAGGTGCGGTGGATGTTGTGGACGAAGGATGTTTGTGCAGGTCAGCAGGGCGCGCCCGGTCCACTCCGGCTGTGGGTGAAGTTGGGCATGACGAAAACCGCCGGTGGAGGATGACGCGTCGTCCCACGCCTTCCACAGTTCTTCCCACCACGATCCCCGCTCGATCCACAGAGTTGTCCCCAGCCTGTGTGGACCGGATCACGGGACAGGTGGTCATGGTCGGGCCTGCTGCTTTATCCGGTTGGTGAGCTCCGTGACCTGGTTGTAGACGCTGCGCCGCTCTGCCATCAGCTGGCGGATCTTGCGGTCGGCGTGCATCACCGTCGTGTGGTCGCGGCCGCCGAACTGCTGGCCGATCTTGGGGAGCGAGAGGTCGGTGAGCTCGCGGCAGAGGTACATCGCGATCTGCCGGGCGGTGACGAGGACCCGGCTGCGGCTGGAGCCGCAGAGGTCGTCGAGGGAGAGTCCGAAGTACGACGAGGTCTGCGCCATGATCTGGCCGGCCGTGATCTCGGGCTCGCCACCGGTCGGAATCAGGTCCTTGAGCACGATCTCGGCCAGGGCGATGTCGACCGCCTGGCGGTTGAGGCTCGCGAACGCCGTGACCCGGATCAACGCACCCTCGAGCTCCCGGATGTTGGTCTGGATCTTGCTCGCGATGAACTCCAGGACCTCCGGCGGGGCGGTCAGGCGTTCCTGTGCGGCCTTCTTCCGCAGGATCGCGATCCTCGTCTCCAGGTCCGGCGGCTGGATGTCGGTGATCAGCCCCCACTCGAACCGGTTCCGCAGCCGGTCCTCCAGCGTCTCCAGCCGCTTCGGTGGCCGGTCGGAGGAGATCACGATCTGCTTGTTCGCGTTGTGCAGGGCGTTGAACGTATGGAAGAACTCCTCCTGCGTCCGCTCCTTGTTCTCCAAGAACTGGATGTCGTCGACGAGCAGGACGTCGACGTCGCGGTAGCGCCGCTGGAACGTCGCGGCCTTGTCGTCGCGGATCGAGTTGATGAAGTCGTTGGTGAACTCCTCGCTCGACACGTACCGGATCCGCGCGTTGGCGTAGAGATTGCGTACGTAGTGACCGATCGCGTGCAGCAGGTGGGTCTTGCCTAGCCCCGAGTCGCCGTAGATCAACAGCGGGTTGTACGCCTTGCCCGGCGCCTCCGAGACCGCGACGGCCGCCGCGTGCGCGAACCGGTTGGACGAGCCGATGACAAACGTGTCGAACATGTACTTCGGGTTCAGCCGCGGCGGCTCCGAGTCGGACCGTACCGGCTGGCCCGGCGGCGCGGAGGAGAGGCTGAACGCGTCGGTGCCCTTCGGGGCCACCGAGAGCCCGGAGCGGTGCGAGTCCAGCTCGTCGTGTTCGGGGATCGGAGCCGGATCGGGAGAGTTCGAGCCGTACGCCTGGGAGTCGCCTTCTGCCTCGGACCCGGAGCCCGCCGACTCGCCGGCGTGGTCGAGGTCGTCCAGCGCAAGCGACGGCTCGACCGTGATGGCGAGGCGTACGGACTGGCCGAGAGCGGTGGACAGGGCGTCCTCCAGCCGCGGGCGCAGCTTCGTCTCGAGCTGGGTCCTGGTGAAGTCGTCACGAACCGCGACGATCGCCGTGTTTCCATGCAACGTGACCGGCTTGCACTGCGCCAACCACACCCGGTGGGTGGCGTACAGGTCCTGGTCGAGGCTGTCCCGCACCTGTCGCCAGGTGGCGGTCAATGCGTCAGGCTCCGCGACCACTGCGGTACTCCCGTTCTGCTCAGTCGTTCTGCTCAGGCGGTGTGCTGGTCCCCGTGCGCCTGCTGAGTTGGCTACCGCGGCGTCGCGTGAGCGGCGCTCGTGGCTCACGGTGGCCCACCGTGGCTCACCGTGATGGCTGCGGGTCGGCAGACTGACGTCCACAGATTGTTCCACAACCTGTGCAAAGCGCTTGTGGATGACACGAGAAGTGCAGGACGGTAACAAGCGCACAAGCTCGCCTTCAAGGCGGGAACGGCGTGGTGCACCCGAAATTTCCGCCTGAGTGGGTGTCGCTCGGCGTGTCGGCTCGATACGCCACCCTGCTGTCCGCATGGTGGTCGGTTTTGGCCCGCGTGATCCAGGGTGCCGAGTTTGACCGGGCGACCGGCCGCCCCGTACCGTGAGTCGGTCACGATGCCGTTCTCTCGGCGATCGCCGTATGCTCACGGACAGTCGCAGCACTGCGCCCCAGGCGGAGTCGGTCCAGGGTGGCCGACCTGTTCCGATCGGGCGCCGTAGGCGACAATGCAGCCCGCGGGTGGACGGTGACGTCGAGGCGTCGGTGCCCGCGAACCCTCAAGATTTCTGATCGGGAGAATTCCTGTGAAGCGTACGTTCCAGCCCAACAACCGGCGACGCCACAAGACGCACGGATTTCGCCTCCGGATGCGGACCCGGGCGGGCCGGGCGATCCTGTCCGCCCGTCGGCGCAAGGGGCGCCAGCGCCTCGCGGTCTGAGGCGTCTCGCCGTCTCGCCCAGGTCGAGTTCGATGTCGTGGTGCCGGCCAAGAACCGGATGCGCCGTTCGGCCGACTTCGCGACGGCGGTCCGGCACGGCCGGCGCGCGTCGCGCTCGACAGTTGTCGCCCATCTGGTGCTCACCCGCCGCCCCGAGCCGCCGCGCGTCGGGTTCGTCGTGAGCCGGGCCGTCGGCAACGCGGTGGTGCGGAACTCGGTACGTCGACGGCTGCGGCACCTGCTGCGAGAGCGGCTCGCTGGACTACCCGCCGGAACCTTGCTCGTCGTCCGCGCGTTACCGTCGGCAGCGGAGGCGACGTCGGAGCGGCTGGGTCGGGACACTGATGCGGCGCTCGGAGATGCTCTGGCACGGCCGCGATACCTCGCGGCGGAGAGTGCGCGGTGAAAACGATCCTTGTGGTACTTCTGAAGGGCTATCGCCTGGTGGTGAGCCCGCTCTACGGCCAGGTATGTCGTTTTCACCCGTCCTGCTCCGCGTACGCCCTCGAGGCCGTCGAGGCGCACGGAGCCCTGCGCGGCAGCTGGCTGGCAGCCCGCCGGTTGGCGCGGTGCCACCCATGGACTCCCGGCGGATATGACCCCGTTCCGCCCGCACGAACGCGCGCCGGTGTGGGCGCGCCGACCCACACCGAGGTGCATGAAGCGTGAGCTGGTACGACAAGATCCTCTCCCCGCTCTACGACGTCGTGTCGTGGATCATGTGGGCGTTCCACTCTCTCTTTGCACCGATCCTTGGTCCTGACTCCGGCTTCACGTGGGCGCTGTCCATCGTCGGGCTGGTCGTGGTCATCCGGATCGTCCTGATCCCGTTGTTCGTACGCCAGATCCGGGCGAGCCGGAACATGGCCCTGATCCAGCCCAAGGTGAAGGAGCTGCAGAAGAAGTACGGCGGCGACCGGGAGCGGATGGGCCAGGAGCTCATGAAGCTCTACAAGGAGAGCGGTACCAACCCGTTCTCCTCGTGTATGCCGATCCTGCTGCAGTCGCCGATCTTCATCGCGCTCTTCCGGGTGTTGGACGGCGCTGCCCACAAGATCGTGCGCGGTCGTGGGTTGAACCAGGACCTGGTCAACTCGCTGAGCGACGCGACGATCTTCGGGGCAAAGATCTCGGACAAGTTCATCGGCGCCGACAGCCTGAACGTTCAGATCGTCACGGTGGTCCTCATCCTGTTGATGACAGCGACGACCTTCACCACCCAGCGGCAGCTGATGCGCAAGAACATGCCGCCGGAGGCGCTGACGGGTCAGTTCGCGCAGCAGCAGAAGATCTTGCTCTACGTTCTCCCGGTCGTCTTCGCGGTCGGTGGCGTCAACTTCCCGATCG
>JBOHED010000113.1:0-1887 GCA_050700915.1 Actinopolymorphaceae bacterium
CGTACGAGCGCGACCGCTAAGGTCCAGAGTCGTGGAGCAGGCACCAGACGGCGAGCCGACGCTGGCAGCCATGCGCCAGCGCTACGCGGACCACCAGTTGAGCGAAGCCGACCTGGCGGACGACCCGCTCGTCCAGTTCCGGCGGTGGCTCGCGGACGCTACCGCCGCCGGCATCGCCGAGCCCAACGCCATGGTGCTGGCGACCGCCACCCCTGCCGGCCTTCCGTCCGCGCGCACCGTACTCCTCAAGGGTCTCGACGAACGCGGCCTCGCGTTCTACACCAACCTGGAGTCTGCCAAGGCGGCCGACCTGACGACCAACCCGCGCGCCGCCCTCGTCTTTCCCTGGCACGCCATGCAGCGTCAGGTTCGGATCAGCGGCACGGTCAGCCGCGTCAGCCGCGACGAGTCCGCACGCTACTTCGCGTCGCGCCCGCGCGACAGCCAACTCGGCGCGTGGGCGAGCCGGCAGTCCAGCGTGGTGCCCGACCGGGATGCGCTCGACCGGGAGTACGCCAACCTCGAGGCGCGCTGGCCGGAAGGGAACGAGATCCCGCTGCCGGACTTCTGGGGCGGCTACCGCGTGACGCCCGAGGCCTATGAGTACTGGCAGGGACGCCGCGGTCGGCTGCACGATCGGGTGCTTTATCAGCGGAGCACCGCCGGCGGATGGGTGCTCGAACGCCTCGCCCCGTAGCAGTTCTTGCGTACGACCCGATGCTTTTTGACCTACGACCGGATGCTCAGGTGTGCAGAGAAGGCACGAAAGCGAAACGGATCCGGGCATGAGACGACCCGCGGGCTGTTTGTGCTGGGGGGACTAGATCCAGCGCCCGCGGGTCGGGTGGCTGCCTTGGTTTCGCCGGCCGCCGTCCGGCACTCTGTGCCCTCGGATCCCCTCGGATGAGAGAACCCGCCCACCATGGTGCGGGTTCGAACACGGTGCCATTCGGGACGCGCCATTGAAGCGGCAGTCGGTCCTCAATTGGAACGGCAGCTAACGGACAGCCACCTCACGAGTCCCAGAGCTATGCATGCGCTGGACCACCTCCTTTCCGTGTACGCCCGACCGTACGCGGGACGTGCGCATCTGACAACGCGGTATTGGGGCGGTTTCCAGTGTCGGCCCACGCGGACGCGACTTCCCAGGCGTCCGTCACATTTCCGTGCCGGTGGTGTTCACATCCGCGTCACATTCGGACAAGCGGTTGGCTGGTACCACCGTCAGACCCGCATGACCTTGACGCCGGCCTCCTCGAACAGCCGGATCGACTCCTCCGGTCCGCCGAAGTCGGTGATCAGGAGGTCGATCTCCTCCGTGCGCCGGATCCTGGCGAACGCCTGCGCGCCGATCTTGGAACTGTCGGCGACGACCACGACCTGACGCGAGCGGGCCGCCATCAGCTGGTTGATCATCGCCTCGCCCTCGTGATGGGCACTCGCGCCATGCTCGGGGCAAACTCCGTCCGCGCCGAGGATCGCCATGTCGAGACTGACCCCTTCGAGGATGTGGGTCGCGAGCGGCCCGGCCAACTCGTAGGACTGCGGGCGGGCGACCCCGCCGGTCACCACGATCTTGACGTGCGGACGGACCGTGAGCTCGTTGGCGATGTTGACCGCGTTGGTGACGATCGTGACCGAACGACGGCCGCCCGACGGCGCGCGCAGGTCGCTGCGGGTCGCGATGGCGCGCGCCACCTCGGTCGCGGTCGTACCGCCGTTGATCCCGATCACCATGCCGGCGGTCACCAGGTCGGCGGCCGCCTTGCCGATCCGTTGTTTCTCGCTGACCAGGCGGGCGGTCTTGTACCGCAGGGGGAGGTCGTAGGCGACGCTGTGCGCGACCGCGCCGCCGCGGGTTCGGGTCAGGAACTGTTGCTGCGCCAG
>JBOHED010000114.1:0-2715 GCA_050700915.1 Actinopolymorphaceae bacterium
GTGCGGCATGCGTTCCTGCGCGATCTGCAGATCTGCGACGGTGACGTGCCGATCGATCGCGGTGTCGCCGTGCCGCTCCCACCCGGCGGGGTGCTGCTCTTCGACGGCCTGCTCCAGCACGGGACCCCCACCAATCTCACCACCACGAGACGGCGGGCGCTGCAGTTCCACTACACCGTGGAAGCGGCGGTGTCGACGTCGGACGACGAGCATCGCGCGACGTTCGGCTGGGTCGAAGGAGCGGAGTGTTGAGCGCGACAGGCGGTACCGACCGGGCGATGTCCCGGCGGAGTCTCATGAGTACGACGGGGACGGCGTTGCTCGCCACCGCCTCGCTCAGCGCCTGTGACCTGCTTGCCACCGACCCCGAGGGGGAGGGCGGGAAGGGCGGATCGGCGCGTACGAAGGCCAAGGAGGCACCCGCGCTGGCCGCACAGGTCAAGGCCGGAAAGCTGCCACCACTCACCGACCGCCTGCCGGCGAACCCGCTCGTCGTCGAGCCGGTCGAAGGTGTCGGCGTCTACGGCGGCACCTGGCGGTCGGCACTCCTCGGCCCCGCCGACACCCCGTGGCTCGGGCGTACGGTCGGCTACGAATGCCTGCTGCGGTGGGACACCGCGTGGACCAAGGTGATCTCCAACATCGCCGAGGGGTACGAGGTGTCTGCCGACGGGCTGACGTACACGTTCACGCTTCGCAAGGGCATGCGCTGGTCCGACGGCGAACCGTTCGACGCCGACGATGTGGTGTTCGCCTGCAACGACGTGTTCGCCGACGAGGCGCTCTACACCGCCGGCCCTCCGTTCTACCTGACCACGGAGCAAGGCCCCGCACGGGTACGCAAGGTGGACGAACAGACCGTCTCCTTCGAGTTCGGGGATCCCCCCGGGCTCTTCGTCGTCACACTCGCCACCGGTACCGGGGGACCCCTGACCGCGCTGCCGCGCCACTACCTGGAGAAGTTCCATCAGAAGTACAACCCCGATGTCGCCGCGCTGGCCGAGGACGAGGGATTCGCCGACTGGGCCGAACTCTTCACGTCCAAGACCGACCACTGGGCCAACGCCGACCTGCCGACCCTGTGCGCCTGGAAGGTGACGACGCCGCTGGGCGAGTCGAACCGGGTGGTCGTCGAACGCAATCCGTACTACTGGAAGACCGATCCCGACGGACGGCAGCTGCCCTACCTCGACGCCGTCGCCTACGACGTGGTGCAGACCGACCAGGTGATCCTGCTCAAGGCCGGCAACGGCGAGCTCGACATGCAGTCCCGGCACATCAACGTCCTGACCAACAAGCCGGTCCTGGCCGGCAACCGGGAGAAGGGCCACTTCGGCTTCTTCCAGATCGAACCGTGCTTCGAGAACCAGATGGTCATCGCACTGAACCTCACCCACGACGACCCCGAGCTGCGCCGGCTGTTCCAGAACAAGGAGGTCCGGATCGCGCTCTCCCACGCGATCGACCGGAACGATCTCATCACCTCGGTGTTCCAACGCCAGGGCCGGGCGTGGCAGGCGGCCCCACGCCCCGAGTCGCCGTACCACGACGAGGAGTTCGGGACGCAGTATCTCGACCACGATCCGGAGTTGGCGTCCGATCTCCTCGACGGGGCCGGCTACCGCAAGCGCGACCGGCAGGGATTCCGGCTGCTTCCCGGCGGGAGGCGGATCTCCTTCGAGGTCGAGGTGGCGTCACCCACGGTCGTTCCTTACTGGACCGATGCCATGCAACTGGTCCGCGGCCACTGGGAGGAGGTCGGGGTCGAGATGCGGGTGAAGTCCGAGGACCGCACCCTCTTCTACGAACGCAAGGACGCGAACAAGCCCACCGCCACCGTCTGGACAGGCGCGGGCGGCCGCGAGTTCGACGTGGTGCTCGATCCGCGGTGGTACTTCCCGTACAGCAGCGAGTCCAACTTCGCGATCCCGTGGGCGGCGTGGTTCACGAGCAACGGTGAGACCGGCCAACGGCCACCTGCCACGACACGTCGCCAGATGGAGCTGTACCGCGAGCTGAAGCAGACCCCGGACGACAACGGCCGGGCCGAGCTGATGAACCAGATCCTCACGATCGCCCGCGGGGAGTTCTACGCGATCGGCACGATCCTCGAGGAGGAGGGGTACGGCATCGTGTCCAACCGGATGCGGAACGTGCCGAAGACCATGCCGGAGTCGCACCTCTACAACACTCCGGGGCCGACCAACCCCGAGCAGTACTACATCGACGGCTGACTCGAGATCTCCGACCTGTTGGAGGTTCGTCTGCCTAGAAGGCGACGAACCCCCAACAGGTCCCTGGGACGCCCGTAGACTCGCCGGCCATGGGCGACCGGCTGGACTATCACGGCCGTGACGTCTGGACCGATCTTGCTACCACGCTTGGTCGTACGTACGTTCCCGAACCCAGCCGGAACTCCGGTCACGTCATGTGCGGGCCGGAGTGGTCGTGGCGGTTCGCCCTGCCGGACTTCGACCTCTGGCTGGTCTGCAAGGGCCGCGGCCGGGGTGCGATCGGCGACCAGCCGGTCACGGTCTCGCAGGGCACGCTGCTCGTCCTGCGACCGGGTGACACGGGCTGGATGGTGCAGGATCCCGACGACCCGTTGACGGTGACGTTCGCCCATTTCGCCCTCGTCAATCCGGCGACCGGCCTGTCCGTCGACCTGCCCGCCGACCGGCTCCCCTCCAGGCACGTGCCGCTCACCGACTTCCG
>JBOHED010000115.1:0-5590 GCA_050700915.1 Actinopolymorphaceae bacterium
GACCCGGACCGCGCGGCGCCATCGTGCACCACGTCCCAACCAACTCCAGGCCGCGATAGTCGCCTGACAAGCGGAGGCCACGCACTGGGACGAGACCGACTGGCCACAGATCGTCGTCCTCTACGACATGCTGCTCCTGCTGTCGCCCTCTCCGGTGATTCGGCTGAACCGGGCGATCGCTACCCGGTACACCACCGGACCGTCCGCTGCGTTGGCGGAGCTGGATGCCCTGGCCGACGCCCTGGACCGCTACCCGTTGTTCCATGCCACCAAGGCGGAACTACTCCGGGACCTGGGTCGGGAGTCCAGCGCGTCCGCCGCTGACAGACGTGCCCGCGACCTCACCACCAACCCCGCCCAGCAGGCCCTGCTGGACCGACGCCTCGACCTCATCGGCTGAGGTGCGACGTTGGATGAGGGGCACCCTGATCCAACCGGGCGCGCCCCGTGAGGGTCGCCTTCACACAACCTGCGCGCGGGCGTGAGGGGTCAGTGGGCCGGTTCGGCGGACCAACCGCGGGCGGTGCGGACGAGTTCGACGAAGCCGAGGTGACGGTAGAGGTCGAGCCTCTCGCTCTGCTCGGGCCAGGCGTAGGCCAACAGCCGGTCGATCCGGGCGAGGTGCAACCACTCGACCACCTTCCCGAACAGCCAGGTCGCCACATCCCGCCGGGGGTATACCTCGTCGACCTGGAGGTCACCGATGTCGGCCCACTCGCTGAACCGCGCCAACCGCTCGGTTCCGGCCATGATCTCCACCTCGATGTAGCCGACCTGCTCGTCGCCGAGAAAGGCGGTGAACCGGGTCCCGTTGATGCCGATCGACCGTCGCGCGACCAGGCCCGGGACCGGCGGCTCTGGCGGCGGACGGAGCGTGTCCACGCACGCCACCAGGATCAGCTCGATCGTCCCCTCGTGGACGAACCCGGCACGCTCGTACGCCGAACGGACGTGCGGCCACGCGTCGGGAACGCCGTAGACACCCGGCGCGGGTAACGAGCCGTCGGCAAGTCGACCAGCCACCTTCCAGCCATCGAACTGGGCGAGGCCCGCCGCGACCACCGCATCAGCGGCGGGCGTCGAACCGGTCCACGGCGACAGGGGAGCCGCGGCGACCAGCCAGCGGATCATGCCAGCGTTGCGGTACCTCTCCGGTACCCGGTCGTCGTCTGCATACCGCAGCAGGTGTGCCGCGGCGACCAGACTCTGCCGCTCCTCCGCGACAACAGTCGTACGTTCGTCGACCCATGGGTCCTCGATGCCCTCCATGGGTTCGCGCTCGAGCTGGTTCAGCACGGTGTTGACCGACACGGTGATGCCGGGCATGACCGCCTGGATGTGGCGGTTGATGACATCGGTGAGCTGTTCGCGGTCGCTTCGCCGGAACGGACGTACCTCGATGGTTGACATGAGCGGACCTCCACGGACACCTGCGCACAGCGCCACGATGACCTGAGCATCGGGTCGCCGGCGAGTTACGGGATGGAAGCCGCCACCAGTGCGGTACGGATCAAAGGTAACAGAGGCCTCACCCACCCGGGCGTTACGAAGCGCGACCTCGTTGTCAGAGGTGTGATGTTCGCGTGAGGGGCGCCCTCCTCCAACCGGCAACCGGCGCGCTTGCGTGAGGGGTGCCTTCAGCCAATGGGCGGTTGCGTGAGGGGCGCCCTGATCCAATAGGCCCGTGTGAGGGGCGCCTTCCTCCAATGGGCGGTTGCGAGAGGGGCACCCTGATCCAATCGGGCGCGCCGATCCCCCAGCGAGCCAACCCGGGACGTATCAATCCAAACCGCACCGGTAGCTCACGGGCCGGCCGAGACCGAGGGGTCCAGCGGGTCGTTCGGGCTTGGTATCCTCTGGTGGCAGGTCGAGAGGCGCTGCAACGGGCTGAGGCCCGCCACGCTCGATCTGAACTGCTGACCGCAAGGGCGCCTCCCAGTTCATGGGAGGTGGTCCAGTGAACGAGTACGACGTCCGCGATGACAAGCGCGGACATGCAGTCCGAGGCGCCACCGGTGAGGCCGACCCGGGAGGCGCAGGCACCACACTTCGAGATCTCCTGGCGCAGCGGATCGTCGTCCTCGACGGCGCCTGGGGCACGATGCTGCAGCAGGCGCAGCTGACCCCGGACGACTACCGTGCCGACTGGCTGGACGGTCATCCGCAGGATGTGACGGGCGATCCTGACCTGCTGAACCTGACCCGGCCGGATCTGGTCCTCGACATTCACCGGCAGTACCTCGCGGCCGGTGCGGACATCACGACGACGAACACGTTCAACGGCACCAGCTTCGGCCAGGCCGACTACGGCCTCCAGTCGATGGTGCCGGAGCTGAACCTGCGGGGCGCACAGTTGGCTCGTGAGGCCGCGAACGAAGCCGGCGGCAAGTTCGTCGCCGGTTCGATCGGGCCGCTCAACGTCACTCTGTCGCTGTCGCCGCGGGTGGAGGATCCCGCCTACCGGGCGGTGTTGTTCGACCAGGTCAAGACGGCGTACGCAGAACAGATCAAGGCGCTGGCCGAAGGCGGCGTCGACGTTCTGATGATCGAGACGATCTTCGACACACTCAACGCGAAGGCCGCGATCGCCGCCGCCCGGGAGGTGGCGCCACACGTACCCCTGTGGATCTCGGTGACGATCGTCGACCTCTCCGGACGCACGCTGTCGGGGCAGACCGTCGAGGCGTTCTGGCGTTCGGTCGAGCACGCCGACCCGCTGCTGGTCGGGGTGAACTGCTCGCTCGGCGCCGAGGAGATGCGCCCGCACGTCGCGGACCTGTCGCGCCTGGCCGACGCCTACGTCGCGAGCCATCCGAACGCCGGCCTGCCGAACGCGTTCGGTGGGTACGACGAGACGCCCGAGGAAACCGCTCAACTGCTCGGCGAGTTCGCCGGTGCGGGCCTGGTCAACGTCGTGGGCGGCTGCTGCGGTACGACTCCAGCCCACATCGAGCAGATCGCGGCCGCTGTGGCCGGTGTCGAGCCGCGCACGGTGCCGGAGTCTCCGACGCACACCCGGTACAGCGGCCTGGAACCGTTCGGGATCGGGGCCGACACCGGCTTCGTCATGATCGGTGAACGTACGAATGTCACCGGCTCGGCCCGCTTCCGCCGGCTGGTCGAAGGCGACGACTACCAGGCCTCCGTCGACGTCGCGCTCGAACAGGTCCGCGGCGGCGCCAACCTGCTCGACGTCAACATGGACGCCGACCTCCTCGACAGCGAGGAGGCCATGACGACTTTCCTGAACCTGGTGGCGACCGAGCCGGAGGTCGCAAGGATCCCGATCATGGTCGACAGTTCGCGGTGGAGCGTGCTGGAGGCCGGGCTCAAATGCGTACAGGGCAAGGGTGTCGTCAACTCGATCAGCCTCAAGGAGGGCGAGGAGCCCTTCCTCGAGCAGGCGCGGCGGATCCGTGACTACGGTGCCGGCGTGGTCGTGATGGCCTTCGACGAGCAGGGGCAGGCCGACACCACCGAACGCAAGGTGGAGATCTGTGGTCGGGCGTACGACCTGCTCACGCAGCGCGCCGGGTTTCCCGCCGAGGACATCGTGTTCGACCCGAACGTGCTCGCGGTCGCTACGGGAATCAGCGAACACAACGGTTACGCGAAGGCGTTCATCGAGGCGCTGCCGCTGATCAAGGAACGCTGCCCGGGCGCGCGGACCAGCGGTGGCATCTCCAACCTGTCGTTCGCGTTCCGCGGCAACAACGTCGTCCGCGAGGCGATGCATTCGGCCTTCCTCTTCTACGCCGTCCAGGCTGGCCTGGACATGGGCATCGTCAATGCCGGCCAGCTCGCCGTCTACCAGGACATCCCGGCGGACCTGCTCGAGCTCGTCGAGGACGTGATCTTCGACCGGCGCGAAGACGCGACCGACCGGCTCGTCGCGTTCGCCGAGAACGTGCGCGGATCCGGCACCCAACGCGTGGTGGACCTGTCCTGGCGCGACGCACCGGTGGCGGAGCGGCTGGCACACGCCCTCGTCCACGGGATCGTCGACTTCATCGAGGAGGACACCGAAGAGGCCCGGCAACAGGCGGAGCGTCCGCTCGACGTGATCGAGGGACCGCTGATGGACGGGATGAAGATCGTCGGTGACCTGTTCGGCGCGGGCAAGATGTTCCTGCCGCAAGTGGTCAAGAGCGCGCGGGCGATGAAGCGTTCGGTCGCCTATCTCGAGCCGTACATGGAGGCCGAGAAGGAACTGGCGCGGCAGGAGGGGCGGATCGGCAGCGACCGCGGCCAGGGCAAGATCGTGATGGCCACCGTGAAGGGCGACGTGCACGACATCGGCAAGAACATCGTCGGTGTCGTCCTCGGCTGCAACAACTACGAGGTCGTCGACCTTGGCGTGATGGTCCCAGGCGCCAAGATTCTCGACACCGCTGTCGCGGAAGGCGCCGACGCCGTGGGGCTCTCGGGACTCATCACTCCTTCACTGGACGAGATGGTCACCGTCGCCACGGAGATGCAGCGGCGCGGTCTGAAGCTGCCCCTGCTGATCGGTGGCGCCACGACGTCGCGTCAGCACACCGCCGTACGCATCGCTCCCGCCTACGACGCCACCACGGTGCACGTGCTCGACGCGTCCCGGGTCGTCGGCGTCGTCTCCGACCTGCTCGACGCCGACCGCGCCGAGGACCTGGACGCGAGCAACCGGGCCGAGCAGGAACGCCTGCGTGAGCAGCACGCGACCAGGCGCCGACAGCCCCTGCTGACTCTGGAGAAGGCGCGGGCGAACCCGGAGCAGGTCCCGTTCGACGACCTGCCGGTTCCAGCGTTCACCGGCGTACGGACGATCTCGCCGGACATCACCACCTTGCGGGAGATGATCGACTGGCAGTTCCTCTTCCTCGCCTGGGAGCTGAAGGGCAAGTATCCGGCGATCCTCGACCAGCCCGTCGCCCGCGAACTCTTCGACGACGCGAACACCCTGCTCGACCAGATCATCGCCGACGGTGTGTTCACGGCCCAGGGTGCGTACGGATTCTGGCCAGCTCACTCGGACGGCGACGACATCCTGCTCGAGGGCGGTGTCAGCTTCCCGATGTTGCGGCAGCAGACGGCAAAGCCCGCCGGCCGGCCGAACCGGTGCCTCGCGGACTACATTGCGCCGGCAGGGGACCATCTCGGCGGCTTCGCCGTGGCGATCCATGGCGCCGAGGCGTTCGCCGCCGACTTCGAAGCCGACAACGACGACTACAAGTCGATCATGGCGAAGGCACTGGCCGACCGGCTCGCCGAGGCGTTCGCCGAGTACCTCCACCTCGAAGTCCGGCGCGCGTGGTTCGAGCCGGACGCCGACCCGGCGATCGAGGACCTGCACGCCGAGCGGTTCCGCGGTATCCGGCCCGCCCTCGGCTACCCCGCCAGTCCCGACCACAGCCAGAAGAACGTCCTGTTCGACCTGCTCGACGCGAAGGGCCTGGGCATGGGTCTCACCGAGTCGTACGCGATGACCCCGGCGGCCAGCGTGAGCGGGCTGATCTTCGGCCACCCGGCGTCGCGGTACTTCACCGTGGGGCGGCTCGGCAAGGACCAGATCGAGGACTACGCGGTGCGGCGTGGCCTCGATCTCTCCGAG
>JBOHED010000116.1:0-5272 GCA_050700915.1 Actinopolymorphaceae bacterium
GTGCTGGCGACCCGGAGCCGCGAGCAGTGGCGCATTTCGCGTTGGAGGAGTCGGTTGCGCGATCACACAGTCGTCGTCGGATTCGGTACGAAGGGCCGCAGCGCGGTCGACACGCTGGTCAACGGCGGGATTCCGCCCGAGCAGATCGTCGTGGTCGACCCGCAGCAGTCCGCGATCAACGAGGCCAACGCCGCCGGGTTCGGCGGCATCGTCGGCGACGCCACCCGCGCCGACGTCCTCCGCCGCGTCGAGACCCAGACGGCGAGCCGGATCGTGGTCACCACGCACCGCGACGACGCGGCCGTCCTGGTCACGCTCACCGCCCGCCAGCTCAACCCGACGGCGATCGTGGTGGTGGCGGTCCGGGAGACCGAGAACATCCCGCTGCTGCGACAGAGCGGCGCCGACATCACGGTCACCTCGTCGGACGCGGTGGGCCGGATCATGGGCCTGTCGACGGTGAGCCCGGCGCTCGGCACCGTCCTCGAGGACCTGCTGACCTACGGCGACGGCCTCGAAGTGGCCGAACGGGCGGTCCTTCCGCGTGAGGAGGGCCGCTCGCCACGCGAACTCGACGACGTGGCGGTGGCCGTCGTACGCGATGGCGAGGTCTACCGCTACTACGACCCGACCGTCGCGCAGTTGCTGCGCGGTGACCACGTGATCGTCATACGTCCAGCCGAGGAACTCCCCTGGGCCCCGCGCCCGGGTACCAACGGCGACGACGACATCGCGCCCGACGACGGGGACGGTCCCGGACGGCCGGGGTCACCGCAGGGCGGCAGCCGTTCCGGTACGGGGAGCTGATCGACGATGCGAGCAGTTGTGGCGAGTGGTTCCGGCGGGCCGGAGGTCCTGACAGTTGCCGAGGTGCCCGATCCCGCGCCGCCCGGACCCGGCGAGGTCGCGATCGCGGTGGCGGCGGCCGGCGTCAACCGCCCCGATCTGTACCAACGACAGGGCAACAATCCCCCGCCGCCCGGTGCGTCGGAGATCCTCGGGCTGGAGTGCTCCGGCCGGATCGCCGAGGTCGGCCCGGAGGTCGAGGGACTCACTCCAGGTACCGAGGTGTGCGCGCTGCTGGCCGGCGGCGGCTACGCGGAGCGGGTCGTCGTACCGGCCCGGCAGGTGATGCCGCGGCCCGAGGGTGTCTCGCTGGTCGAGGCCGCGGCGCTTCCCGAGACCGTCTGCACGGTCTGGTCCAACGTCTTCATGCTGGCCGCGCTTCGTCCCGACGAGACGCTGCTGGTGCATGGCGGGGCGAGCGGGATCGGTACGACGGCGATCCAGCTCGGCGTCGCCCCTCGGTGCCCGGGTGCTCGCCACCGTGGGCAGCGCGGACAAGGCGGCACGATGCCGGGATCTCGGCGCCTCGGCGGTCGCCCACTACCGCCAGGAGGACTTCGTGGAGGTCGTCCGGCGGGAGACCGATGGCCACGGCGCCGACGTGATCCTCGACATCGTGGGGGCGCCCTACCTCGCCCGTAACCTCGACGCACTGGCCACCGCGGGGCGGCTGGTCGTCATCGGGCTGCAGGGTGGCTCGCGGGGTGACATCGACCTCGGCACACTGCTTACCAGGCGGGCCGCGATTCTCGCCACCAGACTGCGCCCGCGTCCCGTCGCCGAGAAGGCCGCGATCGTGGCGAGCGTCGTCGAGAACGTCTGGCCGCTCATCGCCGACGGCCATATCCGTCCGGTGATCGACCGGATCCTTCCACTCGACGACGCCGCCGAAGCCCACCGCGTGGTGGAGGCGAGCGAGCACGTCGGAAAGGTTCTCCTCACCGTCTCCGCCGACTGACGGCCGACTGACGGCCGGGCTGACGAGCGGGTCACGCCGATGGGCGGATGATCCACTCTGGGTGGCTTGTCGGAATTCGGCCAGATTCTGCTGGCTTCGGCGAAACCGTCCGGACATTCGGCCCGTCGTAGCCAGATAGCCATGGCCCGCTGTGCCATTCCCGCGCGCAGTGCGCCGCGCTTTCGGGTGCGTACGGCAGGTCGAAGGTGGGGCACCGAGGGAGGCAGGCGACCGATGAACATCGACCACGCACTGAGGGAACGCCGGCTCGCCCGCATCCGGATCCGCGCCGAGGTCGCACGCCGACGATCGGAGCGATTCCGCGCCGGTCAACGCGCAGGTGGACAGACCTCCGGATCCGTCCGTACGCACCACACCGGTGGCCACCGGGGATCGGACACCTGACTGCGCGGATCGCGCCGGGAGTTCGCCACTGACCTGCGAGGTCCCGTGTCGCCTGCTCGGTCAAGGCGGCTCCCTCGAGGGGGGCGATCTCGAGTGGCGTCCGTCATGAGGTAAGGATGGGGACATGACCGATGCCCCGCAGAGCCCTGGCGTCCCCCGCGGCGACGAGAGCGACGCCGACGAGCAGGACAAGCACAGCCGCGACGAGTCCCCTCGCGTCATGATCGTCGGACCGGACGGCATGGCGGTGGAGGGTCCGCCCGCCACCGATTCCGACGGCGAGGACGGGGAGCGTTCGGTCACCGACCTCGTCGAACAACCCGCCAAGGTGATGCGGATCGGCAGCATGATCAAGCAGCTGCTCGACGAGGTGAAGGCCGCCCCACTCGACGAGGCGAGCCGCCAGCGGCTCCGCCAGATCCACAAGTCCTCCATCTCCGAACTCGAGAAGGGCCTCGCCCCCGAGCTCGTGGATGAGCTGGAACGCCTGTCGCTGCCGTTCGACGAGGGTACGGTGCCGAGCGAGGCGGAACTTCGCGTCGCACAGGCCCAGCTGGTCGGTTGGCTCGAAGGTCTTTTCCACGGCATCCAGACCGCGTTGTTCGCACAGCAGATGGCGGCGCGCGCGCAGCTGGAGCAGATGCGGCGTTCGTTGCCGCCTGGCACGCCGATCCCGCCGCAGATGCAGCAGCAGGCCGAGCAGGACCGCCCCGGCGGCATGTACCTCTAGTCGTCTCTCCCAAGCGCGCCGGGACCTCGGTGGCCGGACTACGCCCGGACCGGTCCAGGTCCCTAGTCGTGGAACCCGAAGATCTTGTCGAGGACAACCGCGACGCCATCTTCGTCGTTGCCGGGGCAGCGCCCATCGACGGCGGCCAGCACGTCGGGGTGAGCGCCGGCCATGGCGTACCCCGTACCCGCCCACGACAGCATCGCCAGGTCGTTCGGCATGTCGCCGAACGCCACGACCTCCTCCGCCGTGATGCCCCGCTCGGCGCAGAACGCGGCGAGCGTGGTCGCCTTCGAGATACCGGGCGCGGAGATCTCCAGCAGTCCGCCGACGCCGGAGAAGGTCAGCTCGGCCAGGTCGCCGGCCACCTCGCTGGCCTTGGCCAGCAGCACGCCGGCGTCGTGACCGTTGTGCCTGGCCAGGAGCTTCACCGCCGGCTGCCGGCCGAACAGCTCCGTGACCTCCCCGACGAAGGTCTGGTCGGAGAAGTCGCCATGGGGTTCGTAGGTCTCCTCGTGACCGAATGTCTCACCGAACTCCACACCGAAGCTCACCCCGGGTATCGCCGCCCGGATCGCGTCGACGACCGCGAGCCCGATCTCCGGGGCGAGGGGGTAGCTGTCGACGACGCGCTCCGTGTGCAGGTCGTAGACGAGAGCGCCGTTGGAGCAGACGGCGATGCCGCGGTGCCCGGTGGCGTCGGCGATGTGGCGGAGCCACCGGGGCGGCCTGCCGGTGGCGAACACCACGGTGGTGCCTGACTCCTCGACGGCTGCGAGGACCTGGCGGGTGCGGGGCGACACCGTGCCGTCCGTACGCAGCAGCGTGCCGTCGAGGTCGCTCGCCACCAGCCGGGGCGGTCCGGCACGCGTGCCCGGGGAGCGGTGCGGACGCGGACGCGGCTGCGAGGTCATGCCGCCCATCCTGTCAATGCTGGCTTGCCACCCCGTCCAGAGGCTCCGTCCAGAGGCTCCGAACGATGCCGGGAACTGACCTGGCTATCGTGGCCGCCGTGGGATTCGAAGGGTCGTACCTCTGGCAGCTGCGGCAGAAGATCGGCAACGACCTGGTCCTGATGCCCGGCGCGCGAGTGCTCGTCTTCGACGATGCCGAGCGGGTCCTGCTGATCCGCCGAAGCGACACCGGATGGTGGAGCATGCCGGCCGGCGCCGCCGAACCCGACGCGTCGTTCGCCCGCACCGCAGTCCGTGAACTTGAGGAGGAGACCGGACTTCGGGCCGACGTCGCCGACCTCGAGGCGTTCGGCTGCGTCTCGGATCCCGAACGCGGGATGGTGACCTATCCCAACGGCGACCAGGTCCGGGTGTTCGGGCTCTGTTTCGTCGCGCACGTATGGTCGGGTGTGCTCGAGGCGCGCGATGGAGAGGCGTTGGAGCTGGACTTCTTCGCCCGGCATGCGCTGCCTCGGCCACGTCACGCCCAGGTCGAGGAGACCCTCGCGATGTGGGATGCGTACCGGAAGACCGGACGGTTCCAGGCGTTCTGAGCTGGCTATCGTTGCCGGCGTGGGATTCGAAGGGTCGTACGTCTGGCAGTTGCGGCAGAAGATCGGCAACGACCTCCTTCTGCTGCCAGCTGCCGATGTCCTCGCCTTCGACGACGCCGAACGCCTGCTGCTGATGAGACGGGCGGATACCGGGTGCTGGTCGGTGCCAGGCGGTTGTGCCGAGCCTGGTTCCACCTTCGCGCAGACGGCGGTCCGTGAGCTCGAGGAGGAGACCGGCCTGTGCGTCGATCCTGCCGGTCTCGAGCCGTTCGCCAGCCATTCCGATCCGGCGGTGAAGACCTACCCGAACGGCGACCAGGTGCAGGCGTTCCTGATGTGTTTCGCCGCCTTCACGTGGACCGGCACGCCGAGGCCAGTCGATGGAGAGGCGTTGGAGCTGGGCTTCTTCGCGCGGCAGGAGCTGCCCGAGGATCGGAACCCGTACGTCGACGAGGTCCTTTCGCTCTGGGATGCGTACCGGAAGACGGGACTGTTCCAGGCCTGCTGAGCGGGCCGGACGTGTCAGCCGACCGCGCGCTCCAACCGGGCCGCGGCCTTCGGCGCCACGTCGTCGGCGACCTCACTCGCCTCGTCCTCGTTGGTCGACCAGACGTAGACGGCGCTGAGCAGGTCGCCACTCCGTTGGTAGACCGCGAGGTAGGTGTAGTCCGTACCACCCTTGCGGTTGTCCTCGCCCCTCCAGGCGAACGCGTCACCGAGGGTTCCGGCCGGCGGATCGACCAGCTCGATGTCGGCCATCTCGCCGCGCCCGTGCTCCCAGCCGTCGCAACCTTCGACTGCTTTCTTGAGCTCCGAGAACGCCGCC